>JAKLPU010000121.1:0-9998 GCA_022013755.1 Candidatus Atribacteria bacterium
GCAAGAGGGAAATTATAATTACTTGGTTTGCTATAATCTCCATCTCCAAGATAAGTATCAACTGTAATAACCGGGATACCACTATCGTGAATTTCTTTCAAAACAGGAATTAAGGCTTCTGTGGAAGTAGGAGCAGTAAAGAGTAAATCAATATCCCCTCTTGCGACCAAAGCTTTCAATATCGGTACTTGATATTCAGGTCCCCACGCTTTAGGATATTCTCCAACAATTAATTCTACTCCTAATTCTGCTGCTTTGGCTTGGGCACCTTTCTCCATAGTAAAGTAAAAAGGATCAGCAATACCAGGCATGAAGGCAAATTTCAATTTAGCAGCACATGTCATAGATACAAAAGATAAAACTAAACAGATTAACAGTAAAACAATGATAAACTTTTTCATTTTTTTCCTCCTTAATAAATTTACTTTCTTCAATGCAGTTTCAAAAACATTTGTGAAAACAAGATAGTAAATTACTAATTATTTTTTCTTCTTTAATTTCACCTCCTTAAATTTTTTAATTTTTACTCAGTGCCAAATTAGCTCGACCAACTTCTTCTTGTTTTACCTGAATACAAAAAATGTTCTTAAAAAGCTATAAATTTTTTCGATTGTTAGGTTATCTTAAATTTCTGAACTCTTTTTTTCTAACCAATGGATCAACGCATAAATTCCTGCGCCATTAGTTACCGCATTTGATGAGATACTGGAGAATTGAATATTCACTGCCTGTTCTCCAAATAAATAGTGAGATACAATTTTCCTAATCGGTTGAATTAAAGGTTCCCCCAAAACGGCCATTTCCCCTCCAATAAATACGGTCTGGGGTCCGATCATATGAATAGCATTCACAATAGCAGAACCTATCCAGGTTGCTATCTTTTTCACGATTGAATTAGCGATTTGATTATCTTGTTGAACTAATTCAGCCATTTTTTTCAAACTTTTTACTGGCAAGCCCTGAGAATTAGCCAAATGTAGTAAGACATCTACTCCAGCAATGTCCTCCAGATACTGAAATTGCCCTTGTTCATAACATAAAAACTCAATTATTCGATGCTCTTTTGATGCGTAGATCAGTAAAAATATCACTTATATCATCACTTGGAGAAGAAAATTCTGAAATAACCGCTCCTTCCTCTCCTGCCTGAAACCAATGGAGAGTATTTTTGCTAATGGTATATTGATCCCCAGGCAACAGGATAATTTCATGATATACGGAATAATATTTCTCATCTCCTGCTGGAGGATGAGTCTTCGGATTTTCGGTTTTCTCTCCTTCAATATAGAGATATATCTTACCATATCTACAACGGAATGTTTCCATTTTACCTTCCCTACCATTATGATCAGGATGACGGTGCTCAGGACAGGTCTGACGAGGAAATAGAACCATTTCTTTCGCACAATACCTCGAGTTATTTATATAGACTACAAGAACAAGACCGGTTCGTTCAAAATCATTTAAACCAAGATCAGCAATTTCCATATTTTCCTTCTCTTGTGAAGAAAGAATAATAGCTGCTTCTTTAAAATATTTAAGAGCTTTTGCCTTTATTCTTTCTTTTTCTTCTTCTCTCATTTTTTTCCCTTCCTTCTTTTCATCATTTTTAAAATTAAAAGATAATCATACAACCTGATCTTTAGGGCTCTTCCAAATTTTATATTGATAATCATATTTCCAGTTGTCTATCGGAATAGAAAGTGATAAGCGTTTCCATCCAGAGGTTACTCTCTTTACAACTTCAGGCAAAGGTCGAATCCCTCCGGTAGCATCAACCGCTTCTACACAACAGGCACCTACAGCAGTAGCTAAGGTAATGACCTTTTCCGGTTCTCCTCCATCTAAAAGTTGAGCTAAAAATCCAGCAATGGTAGCATCGCCGGTTCCAGTAGTTCCTTTAACCTCCGCAGCAAAACAAGGAGATAAAAGCTGCCGATAATTCCACTGGATGGGGTTAATTATGCTCGATAAATTACTTTTTTCTGTCTGGTGTGATCTCAAATATAGACCCTGGTCGCCCAACTTTATTGCTACCACATTTGCCCCATAATCAATTAATTGCCTGGCTAATTGATCTAATAATAAAACATCAATTCTTTCTTTCTTTTCTGAAATATTATAAAATTTCTCTGGATTTAGCATATACAACAGTTCATCAATACTGGGCATAAAAATATCCACCACAGGTAAAACGTTTTTAAAGAATTTGTACCAATCTATTTTACCGGCAGGGGATTCAGGGTCCGGCATAGCCATATCCAGACTGGTAATCATATTCATCTTTCTAATCCTTCGAAACATTTTTACCAGTTCCTTTCCGTCGTTCTCATAAAATTTCTGCATTAAAGGAGGATATCCAAAATGGAATATGCGGCCATTTTTTATTTTTTCATAAGGAATATCATTCGCAGTAAAGGTATGATTGGGTCCAGGATAATGTAAAAAGACCCGATCAGTATCTGGTGGGTTTAAAACAATAGTATAAGAAGAAATCTCATTTTCACCAATAATCATATTTTCTACTAAAGCCTTATCTTCCTTCTTTAAAATCTCTAAAATAACCTTTCCAAAGGCATCTGCCCCAATTTTTCCCAACAAAGCAGTACTAATGCCCAATTTTTTAAGTGTTATTCCTGTATTTGCTACAGCTCCTCCGGTTGATAATTTCAATCCTGACATTTCCAGAATATGTCCTGGAACAATCGTCTTAATACTCCCAATCTTCCAATCTGGAATAATATCTAAACAAATATGACCTGCAACGACTATATCCATAAAATTCTCCTATTTGAATAATAAAAAATATTTTTATTAATTTAGATTCCTTTTGCTATTTCTTTCATAACTTTTGCTTCCTCATCCTGATGGCTGGATAAATGACAAATACTTCTTAATATATATTCTAATCCCCTTGGATATTCTCTCTGGAAAAATATTTTATCTGTGGGATACATTTCCCCTTTCTGGTCTTTTGCTTTAAAATCTAAGGCAGCATAAAATGCTCTTTTGATCTTATGATAAGGAGTGCCTTGTCTTTGAGCCAAAAGCATTGGTCCTATTAATCTTTCATTCTTATCTAACTTACGATACAAATCTCTACCTACTCGAAAAATAGTATCTGCCAATGATTTATTTTGAAATCTAAAAAGTAGATCATCAATATGGTTTTGTAAATCTTGTAGAGTGAGGTCCTTGGGATATGCTCTATTTAAAGCTACTACTGATTGCTTCATACATTCCCGAACAGTTTTATAAATTTCTGGTACTTCTAATACCTCATATATAAAAGTCATTTTTGGATTAAATTGATATCCTAAATAAGCTGATGCAGAATGACCTAAATTATGGATAAAAAGTTTTCTATCTACATAGGCTTTGATATTTTCAACAGCCTGAAGATCCTTAATGTGAGGAAGGGGGCTCTTAAACCCTTTTTTATCTACAATAAGAGTATTATAAGGCTCGGCAAATACCCACAACAAATCCTTTTTCTTGTCCTCCTCTTTCATTAGAGGAACCATTTTCCCTATGCTTGATTCTATTAATCCAACCAGTTCCTCGAAAGGATATTCTCGAGGAAGATGACTTTTTAATTCCCTCCTTAAATAATCCGATACATTCCTGAAATTCTCGGCAATAATAATATCTAAAGGATTTTTTCCTCTTTTTTCATATCTCAATTGAAATCCTTGAGCAATTACCGGTACAATTTGAGGTAAAGCATATTTTCCTACTGCCGTAGCGGTGATATCCGCATCTACCATTTCCCTAATAACTGCCTCTTTATCATAACCATCTATAGCTCGGACATTTTCTATCAAAATAATTTCATCAGGAAGTTCATTTCTTTTTATTACTAACTTATATGCTCTTTTTTTGTTGAGTTCCACTACCAGCTCTTTTTTTATATCAACAAAAACAACTTCATATCCAGAACGAGAGAATAGCTGTCCAATAAATGATCTCCCAATATTCCCCGCTCCAAATTGAACTATCTTTTTGTTATATATCATTCTCTTCACTACTCGATATAAACTAATTTTGTACCCTATCCTATGAAAAATTTGGGTTTAAATTAAAATAATTTTTTAAATATGTTCTTTTTTATCCTATTTAATAATTCGACAATATCTTTAAAAATCCTTCTTTTTTTAAAAGAAAAAATAATAAACCTATTAGTGCTTAAATAAAAATGCTATGCTTTTTCTCCTCGAGCAAAAATTATTTGGAACAAATTATCCAAGATATGCGAAATATCTATAAATTTGAGGGTTTAATTAAAATTCCCAATATACTACATTGAGTAATCCGCAAAATTGCCTACTAAAAATTCACAAAATATTTAAGGGTAAAGTTGATGAAAGTATGGGTAATGAAAGCAGGCCAGAATGATTTTCCCCGATAGGCAATATATCCGAACCACAATCCCATCGGAATACACATTAGTATCTCTATTTCCGGCTTGCCAATATGAAGAAGCACAAAGGGAACCATTTGTATAAGGATGCTCGCTTCTTTAAATCTTTCCTTAAGTCCGAACAGTAGAAAACCGCGAAGTATATATTCCCAGACAAAAAGAAGCGGAACCATTTCAGTAAAGAAACTGTAGTAATCAAAAGGTTTACCATAATACTGATCTACAGAAGAAAAAAGAGAACCGATATACAATACCGGGATAGCAATAAGAACCGTTATGGCTACGTAAAAACCCCATAACTTGTAATCCCCTATTCGGAGTCCAAAATCAAGAGGATTCTCCCTCAAGATAAATAAAATAGTGAAAACCGGGAGAATCATATAATATACTGTATAGTTTACTACCAAAGATGACCCTATTGGTCGACAAATTGCCAGAACAAGGAAAAGCGTCGACATACACAGGATAACCGCTTCCTTATAATTATTTTTAAAAAAAGAATATATCTCCTGTAATTCTTGCTTAAAGAGATTTACCATAATGCCTCCTAACCCTAATAAACCTATATTAATTTACTTATACGATAAACTTTTCAAAAATCCTTCTTTTTAGAATAAAAAATCCAAATAGGAAATAAAAAAGCCTTTTAGCAGTGTACCTTCCAATCTATTTAACAATAAGTTCTATATTCCTAATTCCTATTTTACTACATTGCCTGAGCTATTTGGATGATGTATCACCTCTATAAACGCTCTTATCTATTTGGTATTATATTGTCAGAACAACCGTCCTTGACATTTCATTAAATTCTAAATAGTTTACGTTCATTTGGCAGCCGAAAGTCTTTGGATTTGTTGACATTTATAAAATTTCGCCTGCTTTCTTTCCGTCTATTTTTTAATCATTACTAAAAGCATCTTGAACTTCTCCACCGCTTTCATTGAATGTGGTTTATTTGCAGGCATAATTATCATTTCGCCATCCTTTACAGTAAACAGCTTTCCCGATATTGTAACTTCTGCCTGGCCGTCAATTATATTGACTAAAGCATCAAATGGTGCGGTATGTTCGCTTAGCCCTTGCCCTTTATCAAAAGCAAATACAGTGATTATTCCTGTGTCTTTCTTTATTATCTCACTGCTTACAACAGTATTCTCTTGATATTTTACCAAATCAGATAGGTTTTTCACTTGCATGGCTACCACCTCCTCCCATGTTATTCGATAATATCAGTGTACTTTCAGCTTCTCTCTCTACTACTTTTTATTCCTTCAATGTCATCTTTGGTAAAAACAGGATAATCACGATAGTCTCTTTTGTGCTTGATACATCCTTTTTCAATCCAATTATCTAACCTCTACCGATGCATCTATATCAAAAGGATTTGTTCTAACTGCAAGAGAAAAAAGATTAAAAAACGCTCCTATAACCATATTTAATTTGTTCAACATAGCTTTCTTTTCTCTATAGTGCAGTAACTGGTGCAAAACCAAAGTCACTAACAAAACTTCAAAGAAAACAAAAGCGATATCTCCAATAAGATATATGAAAATATGATGTGCGTCTCTAAAAATAAAATAGTGAATAAAATAAACCAGCGCAGATAAAGCTATTAGGGACAGACCTAATAAAACCTGCCAACTAAATACTCGTTTCATTTTTTATTTCCTTTACTTTATTTATTAATTTCTTCTTCTACCTCTTTAGCACCTTTTCTATAGAATTTTTCTTCATCTGGGGCAAGTTCTTTCAAAAGTCTAAGAAATTCTCCAGCATGAACACGCTCTTCATCTGCGATGTCCTTCAACACATCTTGTGCTAATTGGTTATCAGTTGATTCAGCAAGTTGCATATAAAGCTGAATGGCTTCATACTCTGCTGCAATCATAAACCTTATTGCGCGAATTAACTCTTCATTGGTGAGCTTACGGTCTTTTTTAAGACCAGGAAATGGATTTCCAAATTCAGGCATGGCTACCTCCTTTTATTGAAATTTTATCCTTCCTTTAACCTTCTATTTTTTCCATAGGTTGCCCGCAACAGAAAAGTTCTACAGAACCAATCTTTATCACAATAACCTCACACTTAAATTATACAACATTCACTATATTTAGACAAACCGCCGAATTATAATACCCTCTTTATCTAAGATCATGACCCGGGATATCTCTTCGTGTGTTTCGATAATGGTTTTAATTCTTTGTTTAACCTTTTCTATCCTTGGGGTATGATCAATGCTCTCATCTACAGCGTCTCGGAAAGCAACCCCGGTTGCTACCATTTTGGTAAGTGCCTCATATTGGCTTAATAATGTTTCAATATGGCTCGCTCTGGATTGAGCGGTATTGATTAGATTATTGGTGATCTGCTGTTTGATGATATTAGTGGATATCTTTCTGCTAATTAGAATGGAGCTTATGCCTACAAATATTACCAATGATAAAATGATTATGAGAAATTTTTTTGGATTTTCATTATTTTTTACCTTTTCTTTCCTTTGAAGTCTCAATGCTCTACACGACATACTATGCTGCTACAATGATTAGAATTTAAATCTTTTTTCTTTAAATAGTTTGATACAAGCATCTACTACTTCTGAGTCAAAAAGGATATTTTTATACTTTGAAATTTCTGCTAAAGATTCATTAATACTAAGAGCAGGTCGATAAGATTTATAAGAAGACATTGCTTCAACCACATTTGCTACCCCTAATATTTTTGCCTCGATAAGAATTTCATCACCTTTTAACCCTCTCGGATATCCTGAACCATCTATCTTTTCCTGATGTTGAAAGACAATTTCAGCAATGGGCCAGGGAAAATCTACTTTTTCTAAGATGTTATAACCTGTTCTGGGATGATTTTTAACTAAATTAAATTCTACTTCAACTAATTTACTTGGCTTACTTACAATTTCAGTGGGTAAATTAACCTTCCCCACATCATGAACCAGGGAGGCAAACCTTACTCCTTCAATCTTATCCTGAGGGAGTTTCATCTCTTGGACTATAGCAGTAGCAAGTTTGGAGACTCTTTGGTGGTGTCCTCTGAGGTAGGGGTCTCTTATTTCAACTATTTCCGCAATAATATAGGCAATACCTTCTATAATTTTTTGTAACTTTTCAACCAGTTGTTCTTTTTTCTCCTCTATGTGTTTCATCTTTTGAATTTGCACCTCCATAAAAATTAGTATTAAATTATTTTATATAAGAGTAATTGGTGATTTAGTTTCTACACAATAACAACAATAATTTTTCCCCATTTCTTAAAACATGCAAATATCATTTTTAATCACTTTTATTTATTTAAATTTAAATCCCTTTTCCTTAAAGAGCCTTAAACAGGTATCTACAACTTTCGGGTCGTAAAGGATTCCTTTATTTTTAGAAATTTCTTTTAAGGTTATCTCTATGCCTAATGCCGGACGGTAAGGACGGTGAGAGGACATGGCTTCTACTACATCAGCAACTCCTAAAATTTTAGCTTCAAGTACAATGTTATTACCTTCTAGACCCTGAGGATATCCTGAACCATCCAATCTTTCATGATGTTGAAGGATAATCTGGGCTACGGGATAGAAAAAATCTATGGATTTTAAGATATTATATCCTATTTGGGAATGTTCTTTGATTAGACTAAATTCTATATCAGTTAACTTGACGGGTTTACTTAAGAGTTCTGTAGGAATACCGATCTTCCCGGTATCGTGGATTAAAGAGGCTATCCTTATCCCTTCAACCTTGTCTTGAGAAAGGTTTAGCTCTTTAGCTATAGCTGTGGCCAGTTGACAAACCCTCTGCTGGTGTCCGGCGGTATAGGGGTCTTTGGCTTCTACTATCTTGGACATGGTCTCGATGGTTGCATCCATAGTTTTTTTGAGTTTCTGGTAGCTTTGCCGGAGGTTTAATGCCAACTTTAAAGATCTTATACCAATAGTGATATCTCTAGACACTTCTTTTAAGAACTTAACTTTCTCCTTTGTAAAAGCGCCCTTTATTCCCGAATAGACATTAAGAACACCGATAGGCTCTTTTTTATAGATCAAAGGTAAGGCAATACTGGAAAGATAACCCCTTTTTAGGGCATCATTTTTCCAGGGTTCGAATTTAGGATCATCTTCTATATTTCTCATTATAAAAGGCTGGAAAGTTTTAAGAGCCATGCCGGTAGGTCCATTTCCATATTTAGAATCATCCCAGGTTACCTTAATTGAGGATAGATAGCCTTCTTCAAATCCTGCCTGGGCTACCGGCTTAATCTTAAAGTTTTCACTATTAGTAAGCCCTATCCAGACAAATCTAATCTCTTCCACCCCTATAAGGAGATTACAGATCTGTTGAAAAAGTTCAGATTCACTTTTAACTCTTACCAAGAGTTGGTTTATATTACTGATTGCATTTCGTAGTGATTGGATTTTTACTATTCTTTCTTCTGCTCGCTTGCGCCTGGTGATATTTGTTAAAGACACTATGCTCTTTTTAGTATTAGGAATCATTCCGGTTTTCAAAAACATATCTTTTATCTTGCCTTTTCTATCTATCATACGAAATTCATACTCTGTGGGTGGTTTTTCTGTGGATTTTCTCCTGGCAATATGATATTTTTTCATCCTTTCTAAATCTTCCGGAATAACAAAATCTGTCCATTTCATTTTATTTTCAATTTCCCTTTTAGAGTATCCGCTCAGTTTTTCGAATCGGGTGTTTACCAAAGAGACAGTTATATCTTCTTCAATAACCATGGTTGCAGTACCGGTGTTTTCGAATACGGTGTGGTATCTTTCTTCTGATTCTTTAAGAGCTGTAATATCCCTGAATATATTTGCAAAATATCCCTTTTCAGGACAAAAAGAGGTAATTTCATACCATTTCTTCAATCGAGGATAATAATCTGTGACATGTTTTACTTTCCCAATTTGGGCTATTTTAGCATATCTTTCTATAAATGGGGTATCACCATTGTATACCTCTGTAGCTTTTTTGCCTTCTACATCTTTTCTATTCCAGGATAGTATTTTTTCAGCAGCTCTATTTATTTCTCTAATAATATAATCAACTGGATGACCATTTTTATCAGTAATTAATTTATATAGGATAAATCCATCCGCCATCTTTTCGAATACTCTTTGGTGTTTTTTTTCTGCTTCTTTCAGTTCCTCCTCTACTTCCTTGTGTTTAACTATATTCTTGAATACACCTTTTTCTCGCTCTTTCCGTATCGCTTTTAATTCTTTAAATTGATTCTGCCTTTGTCTTATACCCATCTTTCATTTTTACCTCCTATTAATCTCATAAGATAAATAAGTGTGTAAATAGTATTGTTATTATTTAGATCTTATATATTTTGTAACATTCTTCTGTATTTTTTCTCCTATTTAACCTTTTCTAAGTTGCCATACAATCTAGGTAAATATCGGGATAAACCCATCCGTGTCATGTTTTTCCGCATTTTTTGCATTTATACCTCATAATTTTTATACGGATATCTAACTTAAAAGTATTAAAATAAAGCTAAATCTTCATTTTTTATATTATTGTTCTTATAATAAGACGTGTCTTTGTAAAGAGGATTTTCTAAC
>JAKLPU010000122.1:0-2838 GCA_022013755.1 Candidatus Atribacteria bacterium
TAATCTTGACGATGACTACATAAAATTTATTCGCTTTGCCGAACACTTTATAGAGAAAAACAAAAGCGGTATTGTGGCGATGATTACTAATAATTCATTCATTGACGGTATTACTCATCGGCAAATGCGAAAGCACCTGCTTGAAACCTTTGACAAGATTTATATTCTTGATCTTCATGGCAATTCTAAGAAAAAAGAAAAAGCACCGGACGGTGGCAAAGATGAAAATGTTTTTGACATTCAGCAGGGTGTATCAATCTCCATTTTTGTCCGAAAAAACGAGAGAAAAGAAAAGCTTGGTACAGTCTATCACGCGGAAATATTTGGTAAACGCGAAATAAAATTTGAGACACTCAATAAAACTGAAGTGAGCTCAATAAATTGGAAAAAATTATCATATGATAAACTATATTATTTCTTTGTGCCTAAAGACTTTGGCCTGAAACTAGAATATGAAAAAGGATTTTCTGTTACTGACATTTTTAAAATACATTCAGCAGGGATAAAAACTAAGGTAGATAATATAGCAATTGATTTTCAAAAAGATTTGTTGGGAAAAAGAGTAGAAGAAATATTAATTAAAAAACCTTCACTTAATGAAGTTATTCAAAGATTTAACCTTAATCCAAAGACAACATGGGAATACGACAATGTGCTCAAGGCAGATTATGACGAAAAATATTTAGAAATCTATGATTATAGGCCTTTTGATTGTAGATACATTTATTACGATAAAAACTTCCTTTCGAGAAGCAGATCCCAAGTAATGGATAATTTTTTCGACAAAGATAATATTGGTCTTGAAACATCACGTGTTGGAGATTTTATCTTCGTATCGAAAAGAATTTCGGACGAACACTTTGTATCGGATAATTCCTTCAAATTTCCTCTCTATATTTATGATTCAGACAATTTACGCATTCCGAACTTGGAAAAGAAAATTCTAGTAGAGATTGAAAAAATAGTGGGCGAGACTAAGTCCGAAGATATTTTCGACTATATCTACGCCGTTCTGCACTCACCAAATTATCGCGAAAAATACAAAGAATTTCTGAAAATTGAATTCCCACGCGTGCCGTATCCGAAAGATGCGAAAACTTTTAAAAAACTGGCCGTGTTTGGAGCAGAATTGCGCTCTTTACATCTCCTCGAATCGCCAAAGGTAAATCAATTCATAACCACTTATCCTATCGCTGGTTCCAATGCTGTTGAGAAATTGACTTTAAAAGACGGAAAAGTATTTATCAGCGCCGAGCAATACTTCGGCAATGTTCCCGAAATAGTATGGAATTTTTATATCGGTGGTTATCAACCAGCACAGAAGTGGCTGAAAGACCGCAAGGGGCGTGCTTTGACCAATACGGATATCGAACACTACCAGAAAATAATTGTAGCGCTAGCGGAAACTAATAGAATTATGAAAGAAATAGATAGTAATATTTAATGATGAGAAGGCATTTGGCACTTCGCATATCCGCAAAACGTTAGGAGAAAACTTATGCCATACCAATATAAAAGAGAGCCATTAAATAATGACGAAGTGGATAAATTAACTAATTCTTGTAGTACATTCCGGGAAAAATTTGTTATATGGACCATGCTCGATACAGGATTAAGATTATCTGAATTTGCTGATCTTAAAAAAGAAAACGTTCAATGGCAGGAAAAAAGACTGGTTATCTACGGCAAGGGCGGTCCTTACGGCAAAAAAACAAAAAGACGCATTATCCCTATGACAGAAAGAGTTAGGGGACTAATTGAATATCATTTTGCCGAAAATAACAATACCGGAATGAGTAAAAGGACAATCGAAAGAATAGTAAAGAAGGTAGCTGATAAAGCTGGAATTTCAAAGCCAGTTAGCCCTCATGTTCTGAGGCATACCTTTGCGGTAGATTGTATTAAAAAAGGTATTTCTACCAGAGCTCTTCAATCCCTTTTAGGTCATGATCGGTTAGCTACCACTGAAATTTATCTTAATTTATCTCCAGAAGATGCTATTAGAGAATTTTTAAATAAATGGTAAAATATTTTTTAAAATAGCCCAATATACCAGGCATAAAAGCTTAGAGATATTGCAAGTTTATAATGACAATAGACTCACATATCTTAGCTATTTATGATCTTAAATGAATGTGTAAATTACTAGGGATTTAGAGAAAGCCAGGAATATGAAAAAAACTTACACCGCTAGATTAAAAGGGGGGATTTATTATGAGGAAAACTAAAACATATATGGAAAAATTAATAGGAAATAAAGAATTTCGCGAGAAATTTGATAAGGAATACCAAAATCTTTGTATTGGGGAACAGGTTGCTAGAGCACAACATAAAACAATATTAACGCAAGATACTCCGGTTAATCGAATAAAAAATAATAAAACACTACCCATCAAAACTTAGCAGTGTCTCAAGTTTTTTAAATATTTCCAAAACCACAGCCTCAGGTACCTTATCACAAAATTCGGCATCCCTAATTTTCCAATCAAGGCTTTTTACCTGGTCTGATAAAACAACACCTGCTACCTTTAATCCGGATGGAATAATGACTTCAAAAGGGTATCCTTTTATTTGAGTGGTTATCGGACACAATAAGGCCAGACCAACTTTACCATTATAAGATTTTGGCGACAGAACTATTGCAGGACGTCTTCCGGATTGTTCATGGCCGACTTGAGGCTGCATATCTATCCAAACCACATCACCTCTATGCGGAATAAAATTGCTCGCCATCACCAGATTTCTTTTCCAACCGGTGCTCCGGTATCAAATTCTCCGTGAAGATTGTTTTTAGTGACGCCTTTTAAAAGTTTTCTGAGCGAATATTCTTTTTCGCCA
>JAKLPU010000123.1:0-4157 GCA_022013755.1 Candidatus Atribacteria bacterium
ACATTACTCTTTGCGTACTGAACACTCCTACACTTCCTGGGCGCGCCAGTATATTCTCTTTCACAACCCTGGACTGAGCGCAGCGAACGTCACACGCCACCCTCGCGATATGGGCGCCAACGAAATCAACGCCTTTATTTCCCACCTTGCCCTCGAGAAGAAAGTGGCCGCCTCTACTCAGAATCCTTGCACTGAGCCTGTCGAAGTGAAGCCTTGAGCGCCATTCTCTTCCTCTACCGCCATGTTCTAAAGATCGAACCGGATGAAACCGTCATTAACGCAGTCCGTCCCCAAAAACCCAAGCATGTTCCCACCGTGCTGTCAAAACAGGAAGCAAAAAAAGTGATCGAGAACATGCAAGGCATCTACCGTCTCATGGCCCAACTTTTGTATGGCAGCGGCCTGCGCCTCATGGAAGTTTTGCGTCTGCGTGTCAAAGCTTGCCCTGAGCTGACAGGTCGAGCTTGTCGAGACCCTGTCGAAGGGACCTTGATTTCGCCAACCACCAGACTTGTGCTGAGCTTGTCGAAGCATCATCGTCCGTGACGGCAAGGCCTGCCCTGAGCTGGTAGGTTGAGCCTGTCGAAACCCTGCCGAAGGGGCGAAAATGATCGCATCACCATGTTCCCCGATACCCTCCTCGAACCCCTGCGCCTGCACCTCAACCAGGTCAAAGCCCTGCACGAAAAAGACCTCTTCGAAGGCTGTGGTACCGTATACCTACCCTACGCCCTCGAAAAAAAATATCCCAACGCTAACCGCGAATGGGCCTGGCAATACGTCTTCCCCGCCGCCGACCGTTCCACTGACTCCGTTACTGGTATCAAGCAACGCCATCACATTCACGAAACCAGCCTGCCGAGTAGGCCTTCGGCAAAAAGCCGTCAAGCAAGCCGCCCGCCTCGCCAAGATAGATAAACTTGTCTCCCCCCACACCTTCCGGCAGCGCGCAGCCTACCTTTAGGTACTCCTTTGCCACCCACCTCCTCCAGGCTGGCTATGACATCCGCACCGTGCAAGAACTCCTCGGCCACAAAGCTTGCCCTGAGCTTGTCGAAGGGACGTAAAAACCACCATGACCCTTCGACAGGCTCAGGGCAGGTCTACACCCACGTCCTCCAGCGAGGAGGCATGGCCGTCAAAAGCCCCCTCGACTGA
This sequence comes from Candidatus Atribacteria bacterium, assembly GCA_022013755.1. GTDB lineage: Bacteria > Atribacterota > Phoenicimicrobiia > Phoenicimicrobiales > Phoenicimicrobiaceae > Sediminicultor. The sequence continues at coordinate 1,159 of JAKLPU010000123.1, forward strand.
CTTACTGTTTAAATTGGCGACGAATGATGCCTTTACCCGATTTCGCCATCTGGGTGGCCATTTGCTCCAATGTAGGGCGAATGTTGGCCATGTAATAATGCATAGCGGCTTCTTCTGTTGGAAATACTTCCGACGAGCGCCATTCTTGAGGTTCACCAGTACAGAGAATATTATCCCAAGTATGGACGATTGCTACAAACCCATTGACCAAAGGGTCGTAACGAACGCCTCCTTTCATCCGAATACCAGGTACGAGGCCTGGTATCGGGTGTGATTTCTGGGGCTTCGGTTTGCTTCGTGTCTTGCTGCTCATCATTGGGGTTATGAGCCTTTCAACTGGACTATGAAGAACCTCAGCCCTTCGTCTTGGTGTTTCTTGAAATCTGCTTCAACGACACCCAGACCTTCTTGTTTAGCCAGGGGGTAAAACCTCCCGTATGCCTCTTCGTCGAAAGCATAGGCTGCGCCAAGCAGGAGGCCCCTCATAATTTCGCCAAAGCGGGTTTTATTGATCGTTCTTCTCTTTCGCTTATCAGGATCTATTTCAGAAATGTATTCTTGCATTGCAAGTTGAGATCCTGAAATGACGCAGGCTTCGCCAGTGCAAACGACTTCCATAGGTGAAGCATAGGCAAAATAACCGATAATCTTGCTATGACGATCAGGCATATCAACCTTTTCTCTGTCTTTGGCTGTGACACGCCGGTATGTTTGGCGGTGAATATCCTGATTATATCCTCATCCAGCAAGATGCGCCTGTTGCCTTCGCCCGCGCCTGTCAGAACATGCGCTGTGCCGTCCAGGTGGACATGGGCATTCCCGGCGCTGGCCAGCAAATATCCTGCCGCAGACAAATTCTGGGAATGGCAATATGTCTTCCCCTCGCGTGACTTATCCGTAGACCCCTGCACCCTTGCGATCAAGCGGCATCACCTGCACCCCAGCGGCGTTCAGAGGGTCATCACCGCCGCCGTCCATGCGGCTGGCATCCCCAACCGTCTCCTTAAGAGGGAGCTGCCCCGCCCGCCTTGCTTCGCCGATTATATGCGCCCACCAGGACTCGAACCTGGGACAATCTCCTTAAGAGGGAGCTGCTCTACCAACTGAGCTATGGGCGCGTCAAGGCGAAGCGGGCAGGTCTACCATTGAGCTACACGCGCGCTTTTCAGTTAACCGAGTTTGACTCGGTGCCCTCGGCAGGATTCGAACCCGCAACTACGCGTCCGAAGCGCGTCGTGTTATCCGTTATACCACGAGGGCGACATTTTTATGTATCCGTCCGAAATTATCTTTTCTACATAATCTTTTCTTTTTAATTTTTTCAACCTTTGTTCTATCCATCTGGCAGTTTTTAAATTTGCGTATTCTTGCGAAAAAACTAATACAGGATTTTCCATCCGATTAGTAGTTTGAGTGTAGCCATGATCATGTTGTTTTATTCTTCTTATTAAATTACTCGTGCTACCAATATAGAATTTATTATTTTCATCTTTAAGTATATAAACGTATGCTTTCATAAATATCTGCTCCGACGCTCCGATTTTTATGTCGGAGGTCGGAGCCCCGTACCCCCGACATTATGTCGGGGCGTCGGGGTTTCACCATAGGGGCGAAGAATTCAATTATAGAATAGCTTAAAAATATCCATTGGTCAAACTTGACAAAATCTCAGATATATGATAAAATTAGATTTAAGGAGGCTAAGATGAAAAAAACGAATAACAAGCGACTAGAAGAAATGTTTGATCCGGATATTTGTACTTTAAACACCGATGCAGTTATTAGTGATGGATCCGCAATTCCTATTTTATCTACGAACCCCCCGCTAATACAAAATATTTCTTTCCCTGTAAAAATTATTACTCGTGAAGGAAAATTTTGGATAGCCAAAATGGAAAACGGAGAAATCATCAGTATCGAATTATGTTAAACCCCCTCTCGCCTATAAAACAAAAACGAGAGGGGTGTTTATTATTTCATAAAAAACTTTAAAAAATCAAAATCCAATCAGATAATAAAATCCCAGCCCGAATAAAACGATTGCTTCAATTAGATTTAACCATGTCATTGCTTTACTTGAAGCAATTTTAATGTTCATTGTAAAAACAGCAATCAAGAAAACAATAATCTCATCAATCATGTAAAACAATAAATATAGCGCTATGTAAAAAATATATGCCCCAACTGAAACTTGCGCTTTCGCCAACAGCCCGGCAAAAAGAACAGGAATAATAGCCGAACAAGGAAACTCAACAATTGTAATCACAATTGCAAAAATAAAAATACTTATTAAAATTGCCCATAATCCCCGAGACTCCTTGAAACTTTTTTGTATTTTTGAAGAAAATTTATTTACCAAGCCATTGTTGTTCATATCACAAGCTGGCCCGTATTTCCTGTATTTTAAAAATTGTTTTAAGAAATAAATCCCGCCCATAATCCCCAAGACGCCGACAAAAATATTCATTATTTTCAAATAAGGGCCAAGAAAATAAAACAATTGATACCATAAACCGATTAAAATCCCATAAACAATAGTTGTAGTCAAAATAAAAGTTCCGCCAAAAAACAAAATCTTCTTTCTGGAACGCAAAATTATAACCAATCCCAGAATCAAGACCAACGCGCCCAGAGAACAAATATTAAATCCGTCAAAAAAACCCAGAATTGTCGCCTGCATCAATAAAGAATATTTGCTCAAATCCACTTTGCCAATAATCGGTAAGCTTATCTTTCTCTTGTCCGTCAAAGTCCCATTTGATGGGACAAAGGAGGATAATTGTTTTTTTATCGAGTCCTCAATTTGTTTTCCAATCCCATTCTCATTATCAAATCCAGGAAAAAATTCATCGCCAACAAAAGTTAATGGAACCAAACCAATATATTGCTCCAAATTATATTTATTGCAAAGATCAATTAATTCTTTACGGCAATTTGCTTGCGAAATTAGATGACGATTAAATTTCACATCAGGGTATTCGGGTTCAATTTTATCCAAA
>JAKLPU010000124.1:0-3409 GCA_022013755.1 Candidatus Atribacteria bacterium
CCTTCTTTAATTTTAGTTAATATTTTCAATACAATTGGGTGGATATGTATACCATCAGCAATAACCTCTACTGTTAATTCCGGAGAAGTCAAAGCCGCTCCTACCACACCCGGCTCCCGATGGTGCAGTTCTCTCATAGCATTAAAAGCATGGGTGACATGAGATAGTCCGGCCTGAATACCAGCTTGGGTCTGTACATAAGTGGCATTAGTATGACCCACCGAAGCAATAATTCCCTGTTTATATAAATATTTAATAAGACCAATTGCTCCTAGCATTTCTGGCGCAATAGTTACCAAACGAATTAAATTGCCCGAAGCCTGATTAAATTCCAAGAACTCCTCAATGGAAATTTTTTTAATATCTTCTTCTTTTTGAGCCCCTTTCTTTTCAGGGTTAATATAAGGTCCTTCCATATGTATCCCTAAAATTTCAGCACCCGCAGTTCCTTTTTTTACTGCCTCACAAATGCTCTGAAGACTTCTAATGATTTTATCTTTACTCATAGTCATTGTAGTGGGAAGAAACGACGTGGTACCAAAATGAGAATGAGCAATGGCAATCTGGTTTATGGCTTCATAGTCTCCATCCATTACATCTGAACCACCACCACCATGAACATGTATATCAATATAGCCGGGAACTATAAATTTATCTTTACCTTCAATGACCTCTGCTCCTGTCAATGTAGCAGTACTTAGCTCTTCTTCGTTCATTATTTCTCTAATTCTTCCTTTTTCTACAATGATAGCCTTACCGCTGACCAAGTGAAATGGAGTGATAATTGTACCATTTATTATAATAATTCTTTTGTTTTCATTAATCATCTTACTCTCCGCTTCTTGTTAATATAATCTATGGTAAAGTAGGCAAACTTGCAGCAGCAATGGATTGGCCTACCCTCCTAATAGATTCATCAGGAAGGTGTAAAGAAATATTTTCAAATAATTCTGGAAATTCTTCTTTTAGCACCTGCTCTGCTTTTTGTAGAATTATATGACCGCCCTCTCCAGAGGTAACCCGACCCAATATTAATATATGTTTTATATCATAAAAATCTGCATAATAAGCAATGCCATAACCCAAATAGCAGCCAATTGTTTCAAAGACTTTTTTTGCTCGGTCATCTCCTTTGCTCATTAGCATCTGAACAAATTTTAATTTTTCGGCAGGAGCTTGTTTTTCATTAAGGGCAACCCCTGCCATTTCGGCAAGTCGTATAACCGCTACTTGTGAGAAATATTGGACTCCACATCCTCGATCACCAGACCACTCATCAACAGGTGCTTCAGTATTGAAATCAATAGGCACAAAAGCCAATTCATTTAACCATCCAGTAATGTTTCCATCTTTATTGATGTATCCTCCTGCTTCACTAGAACCCATAGCGATACCTAATACTGAATTTGTTTTCAATGACATAGAACCAGCTAAGGCAGTAACTTCTCCATCATTTATTATCTCAAAAGGAACTCCCCACTCTTTTTGTATATCTAAAAAAATATTTTTTACTTTTTTTTCAAAAAGTTCAGGAGAAATTCCACGAAATATTGAGGCATTCATTACTCGGTTATTTATATAAATTCCTGCGGAGCTTCCTCCTATAGCATCAACACGGGGCATGTGACCCGCAGCACGATGTAGCATAGACATAATTTCGTGATAATGATATCGTGGATCACTTTGGTTTCGTGGACCCCAAACCACTTCCTCACTAAAAACTGCTTTTCCATCTATAACTGCACTCACCTTTCTATCACTTGCCCCCAGGTCAAAACCGATACGACATCCTTCAAGATGACCACCCAAGGGAATTGACTTTTCTTTAGCAGGAAAGATATTTTTGGTATTGCTAATTTCTACCGTAAAAGGTTTTCCGTATATATTAGACATTAAATTTATATCAAAAGCGCGCTTTCCTTTCGAAGAATATACTTCCTTAATAAATTCCCCAATTTTATCGGATCCTGCTATAGTTAACTTGTGTCCACCTCGAAGCCACAACAATGTTTTTGCCAAGCGTTCAACATATAATAAGTTTGTCGAAGCCATTTTATGTTCCGGAGGAAAAATATGTGTCTTAAAAATTGAGACACCCCCATCGTTTCGCTCTAAACTAACAGTTAGGGGCAGCTCTTCTCCTGAAGAACGAACCGCATCCAGAAAAGCATGATTCCATAAAACAACCGGGCAAAAATTATCATCAAGCGGAGGAATCGTTCGGGGTTTTATTAAAGGAATTAAATTGCAAGACATAATTTATGTTATAACCTTTCTTTACAAATATGGTTGCAAAAATTTCTTTGCTTCTAAAATATCTTTCTTCTGCTGCTCCCCAGATATTTCTCGTTCTATAGTTATAGGACCTTTAAAACCTTTCTCTTTTAATCTGGAAATTAATAAGGGGAAATCGACTTCACCCTTTCCAACTGGAACTTCAATCCCCAATCCCTCATCACGATTAGGCCAGAGGGCATCTTTTGCATGCACACCTCTTACATATTCCCCAAGAATTTCCACCGCATCTAAAGGATGAGCCATACCGTAGAGAATTAAATTAGCTGGGTCTAAATTTACATAAGCATCATCACCAATATCGATTATCGTCCTTTTAAGTGTTGATGGTAATTCCTGCCCAGTTTCAAAACAAAATATCTGACCATTTTTTTGACAATATTCAACGAATTTTTTCATTGATGGAACAAATTCCAAATATAGAGGACTTTTTGGATCATTTGGTATAGCCCCAACATGGGAAGTAATACTTTTCACTCCTATTTCACAGATCATGTCAGAAAATTTTTCTGCCAATTTTAATCTTCTTGTACGATACTCCTCAGGGATAAAACCTACTGTTGAAACTCCTTCTTCTGTTCTATTGTAAATCTGTCCTTCAAACACCAAAAAGAAAGAACTTATTTCAATACCAAACTCTTCTGAAGCCTTTCTTATATCTTTCGGTTTTAGTTTATTCATCATAAGCTCCGCTGTGCAAGAAACCTGACAGGTTTGAAGCCCTAATTTAGCTACTTCTTCAAAACTTTCTTTTATATTTATATTTTCAGTAATGAGAACCATTGTGCCAAGTTGCATCGTCATAAAAAAATCTCCTTTCCAATTTCTGCTGATTTTATCTCTTTAAGAACAATTTCTAAAGATACTTTTGCATCTTCAGGGGTAATTCTTTCAGGATATCTATCATTTTGCAAGCATTCAATCCAGTATTTAACTTCATTATAATATCCACCAAGTTCAGAAATATTACCGTCAGTGTTAATAGAATTTACTTTCGACTCTGGAACATTTACCAGTTCCGCTTTCTCTTTCCCATAAATTGTTAGTGGCTGATTTTTGGAATTGTATTCTAAAACGGTACCATCCTCAAATACTCCTCTTATCGCCTGAACAA
>JAKLPU010000125.1:0-2951 GCA_022013755.1 Candidatus Atribacteria bacterium
AGTTTTTGGTTCTTGGTTTTTCGTTGTCACGGTAGGACAGCCAGTTACCTGACTGCCCCCGCACAGATCCCAGCGTGCGGAACTACCGCTATGTATTTTGTCAGCCCCTTCCTCAAAAATGAGTACTATGAGCTGACCCGACTCCCTCTTGAATGTCAAGGGCTTTATGTTCATCGTTTCATGAGAGAATATCTTCACAGACATTCCTCGTGCTCAATGATTTTTTCGAGTTCAGCGTTTAGATAAGAAATATCTTCTTTAACGGTCTTCCAGACAATATCTAAGTTTATGTCATAGTAGCCGTGGATAAGCCGGTTACGCATCCCGACAATGCTACTCCAAGGAATTTGAGGATATTTCTCTCTGAGCTCTGAAGATATACCGATGGCAGCCTCGCCAATAATCTCCAATAGATGGACAAACGAGAGGCACAACATCCTATCAGTATCCAGATCAAGCCGTGTTTTATCAGCAGAAAACACCAATACTTCACGGGTTGCATCCAGCATATGATGAACACGAACTAAATCAGCTTTCAATGTACACCGCCTCCGCCTCCGCTAACACATCATCACGAAAGTACCTACTCAAGTCATTGGGAGTTCTCAAATCGACCTTCCGCCCGCTGAACACATAAGAAAGCTCTTCTTCTATCTCAATCAAATGAAAAAAACCCGGTACATAGCCAATTTCAAATTCAACAAGCATATCAATATCACTACTCCGCGAAAAATCATTACGCAAAATAGAGCCAAATAAAGACAAACTTCGGATATGATTCCGTTTACAAAACTCAACAATCTTCCGCTTCGATACCTTAAGACCAAACTTCTTCATCAAACCACCTTCCTATCCTCAAGATATTATCTTTTAACATTATAAGACCAGCCAACCGGTTATTAGCCAACCCTAATTTTCCAGTCCTCTGACATTCGACATCATTAACTATAATATAGGGGTATCTTATAATTTTGGGCGGAATTGCAGATAACGTTTTATAAGCTAACCTCTACTTCTTTAGCAATAATTCCTGGCTTTGTTTTTATCTCGTTTACTTTTTCCATTCCTTCTAAATAGCAAAGTATTGCTTCTTTTGCATTCTTCATAGCATCTTCTTCACTTTCACCTTGAGTGAAACAACCATCAAGTGCAGGAACAGAGACATTAAATCCTCCTTCTTCGGCTGGATCTAAAACCACTATAAATTTCATAAATATTTTCTCCTATTTTATATTAACTTTCACCTAATTCTGGATTCCCACTTTCGTGGGAATGACATAAGGAACAGGTTCATCATGTTTTCTTAAACTCTCTAAATATCCCTTAATAGCATCTTGAATATTTTCTAAAACTTCTTTTCGACTGTTTCCTTGGGAAATACATCCAGGCAAAGAATGGCATTCGGCAATAAATACTCCATCTTCATCTTGCTCAATTAAAATTCTATATTTCATAAATAAGTTTCTCCTGCTTCTAATTACATTTATTTAATTCTGGATTCCTGCTTTCTTCTTTTGTTATTCCCGTAAAAACGTTTTATCACTCTACCGATTAGTATTAATCTTCTAGTTAGTTAATTGACTATTTCCCCCACTTTTTTAGTAAAATAACTTTTAGTTTTTTTGATAAATCTTTCTTATTCTAATTCCTATCTCATTAACTACTATAAAATTTCTTTCTAACTTGTTCTTTGCTTTTTCTAATACCTCTTTTACTAATCTAACTTTATTTGAAGATTCTTCATTTGCAGCGCGTATCAGTATTATCCCCTGTGTTATTTTGCCTTGACGAAAAATCAATTCACCAAAATCTTTGTCATTAGTTATAAGAATTCTACTTTCACTATTAGCAAGCTCGATAACGTCTTCATCGGTTATCGCTGGAGAGCTTTCTGCAATATAGATTACATCATATTTTCTATCTCTTAGCCAGTCTACAATTGGTTTTTCTACACTCTCATCAATAAGAAATTTCATAATTTACTTTGCCACTCTTAGCAAATGAACTTCTTCTCCATGAACTGATTCTGCAGCATACTCTAAGGCCGCTTGAATATCTTTACTGGTAAGACGTGGATAATCCTGGAGAATTTTATCAATAGAAATATTTTGGGAAAGTTTCCGTAATATTATTTCTATCGGAATTCTCGTTCCTTTAATAATAGGTTTTCCCAACATTATCCTGGGATTTATCTCTATTCTTTTTGATAAATTTTCTTGAAACATAGTATTTGCCTCCTATTACTTTGCTTTACGATGATAAATATAATATTTTTTTATTATTTTATCAGTTCTTTAATTAACTTGCTAATTTATGTGATGATATTACCGATCTTCCGGTTAATCCGGTCTTTCTTTTTTACAAATTTTTAAAGTCCTAAGTACCAGGAAATAATTTTTTCACCCCATAAAAGGGTAATAAAGGAACCTAAGACAATGAATGGTCCAAAAGGCACCATATCTTCTCGGCTTTTAATCTTCGACAAAATTAAGAATATTCCTGCTAATGCTCCTAAAAAAAATCCTAAAAAGAGAGAAATTATGATGTATCTCCAACCCAGGAAGGCACCAATCATTGCAGCGAGTTTAACGTCTCCTCCCCCCATCGCTTCCTTCTTGAAAATTACCGAGCCAGCTAAGCCAATAACTAATATTATTCCTCCTCCGACAAGTACTCCTAAGGCCACATCTACAAATGATATATACGGAACAAAAAAACTTAAAATTAATCCTACTACTATTCCCGGTAAAGAAATTACATCAGGTACAATCTGTTGGTTTAAATCAATAAAAGCAATGATTATAAGAGCTGATGATAAAATTATATAAATTAAAGATTGAATGCTTAAACCATATATCAGGTAAATTATTAAATATATTAATCCGGTCAAAAATTCTACTACAGGATATTGGATAGATATCTTGCTTTTACAATTACGACATCTGCCTTTA
>JAKLPU010000126.1:0-3290 GCA_022013755.1 Candidatus Atribacteria bacterium
CAAACATCTTCATTTACAGAAGCAACTATTCCACCAGCAATAATTGAATCTTTACATAAAATATTCGCTGCCCTCGAAGCTGCTGCTTTAGCTTGACCTATACTTTCTTCTATATTTTTGGGGGCATGAGCCAAACCACACACAAAAATTCCCTCTGTAGCAAAATCTACCGGACGAAGTTTTACATGAGCTTCCAAGAAAAATCCGTCTGCATTTAGGGGAACTTTCAACATCTGAGCTAACTGAAAATTATCCTTTGGAGCAACAATACCAGTACTTAATATTGCAAAATCTGCTTCAATATTTAGTTCACTTTGCAGCAATATATCCCAAATTAAGACTCTTACTTTTTTTATTCCTTCTTCATCAGTATATTCTTCTACTGTTGGCTTATTATTTTCATTATAACAAATAAACACTATTCCTTTCTTTCTTGCTTCATTATAATATTTTTCGTTAAAACCATAACTTCGAATATCTCGATATAAGATATATATATCCGTTTCAGGATATATTTCTTTTACTTTCAAAGCATTTTGAAGAGCTTTTTGACAACAGACTCGACTACAATAAGGATGTTTATCATCTCTTGAACCTACACATTGAATCATAACCATAGTATTTCTTTTTTTTAGCTTTATTTGGTTTTTTCTAAGTCTTTCTGATAATTCTGACTGAGTCAGTACACTTTTATTTTGGTAATATAAATACTCGATAGGTATATATTCTTCTGCACCTGTAGCCACAATAATTATGCCGTGTTCTAACTCACATTTATTAAATTGGCCATTTTGTTTCTTAGAAATTATAGTTTTAAAATTACCCACATATCCCTCGATTTTATTAATGTTACTATTAGTAAAAACCTCAATTTTGGGATGGTGGTAAACTTGATTCTCTAAGTCTTTAAAAAAGTTCTCTATGTTATTACCATCAGGATCAAACCACATATTTTTCAAATTCCCACCTAACTCTTCTTCCTTTTCTATCAAATATACCTGATAACCCTGTTTTGCTAAAGATAAAGCTGCTTCCATACCCGCTAAACCACCACCAATAACCAGACCTCTGTTGATAACACTTAAAGCGATTTCCTCTAAAGGTTCTAATCTAATTGCTTTAGCTACTCCCATTCTAATTAAATCCTTAGCTTTTTCAGTAGCTTTTTCTGGTTCTTGGATATGAACCCAGGAACATTGATCTCTAATATTAACCATTTCAAATAAATATTTATTCAATCCAGCTTCTTTTAAAGTCTGCTGAAATAAAGGTTCATGAGTTCGGGGAGAACAGGAAGCAACTATTATTCTATTTAAATTATATTCTTTAATTTTCTGTTTAATTATTTCCTGGGTGTCTTGCGAACAAGTATACATATTTTCCATAACAAAAACTACATTCTCCAAGCTTTTAGTATATTCAGTAACTTTAGGAACATCCGCCACACTGGCAATATTAATCCCGCAACGACAAATAAATATACCAATTCGAGGAGATTCTGTTCTAACGTCCCTTTCAACAAACTGCTCAACAAGTTTCTTTCTCTGCTTAGGTAATATCTCTGCTAATTCTGCAGCTGCTCCACTCGCTTGAACTACAGACTCTGGAATATCTTTAGGGCCCTGGAAAGTTCCACAAATAAATATTCCTTCCCGAGAAGTTTTTAAAGGAGTATCAAAAGATGTTCTACAAAATTTATCCTTATTTAATTTTATACCAAATTTACGAGATAAATCCTTAATTTCTGCTGAAGGGGTTAAACCTACTGATAAAACTAACAGATCAAACTCTTCTCTTTTAGATTTTCCTTCTAACGTTTCATATTTCAATAATAAATTATGTTTCTCTCCTATTTCTTCTATTGAAGAAGGTATACTTCTTACATATCTAACATTTAATTCATTTTTTGCTCGTTCATAATAACGCTCAAAATCCTTTCCATAAGCTCTCATATCCATAAAGAAAATGGTTACCTCAACCTCTTTTAAATGCTCCTTAATTATATTTGCTTCTTTAGTAGCATACATACAACAAACTGAAGAACAATACTCATTGCCACAACTCGAATCTCTCGAACCTATACATTGAATAAAAGCAATTTTCTTAGGATGTTCTTTATCTGATAGTCTTATTACTTCAGCACTGGTAGGGCCTGAAGCACTTAGAATACGCTCCATCTCTGTACTAGTAATAACATTAGGAAAACGGCCATATCCATACTCATTCTTTTGTTTAGCATCAAAATGTTCTGTGCCTATAGCCAAAATAATTGCTCCTACTTCCAGAACAATTTCTTTATCTATTTGAGTATGATCTATTGCTTTAGCATCACAACTTTTTACACACTCCATACATTCAGAACATACACCACAGTTAAGGCACCTTTTTGCTTCGGCAATTGCCTCTTCCTCACTAAAACCCAAAACAACTTCTTTGAAATTACCTTTTCTTCCATCCCCAGAAAGAGTAGCCACTTTTTTTCTCATTTCAGGTTTCAATCCTTCTATATCTGCTTCAATTTTGCTTTCTTGGGCGCCCTCTCCTTCACGACCTACTCGCATATCTTTACTATTAAGATAACGGTCAATAGAAATAGCTGCTTTTCTACCCGCAGCCATAGCCTCAATAACTGTATCAGGTCCTGTAACTGCATCGCCACCGGCAAAAATACCTTTTACATTTGTCTCTAAAGTTACAGGATCTACTTCAAATCTCTTTCCCCGAACAAGATTAAACTTATAATGAGGACTTAATAATGATAAATTTGGAGACTGACCAATAGCAGGAATTACCATATCTGTATCAAAAATAAATTCCGATCCCCGTATAGGAATAGGTTTTCTCCTTCCTGTGGCATCAAGTTCACCCAATTTCATCCTGATACATTCTATCTGAGTAACTTTACCTTCTTTACCTATAATCTTGGTAGGTGTAGCTAAATAGAGCATTTTAATTCCTTCGTTTGCTGCTTCTTCTATTTCTTCTTCGTTAGCCGGCATTTCCCTCCTTGATCTCCGATAAATAATAGTAACTTCCTTTGCTCCCAATCGATAAGCGGTTCTTGCTGCATCAATAGCAATATTTCCACCTCCCACAACAACAACTTTTTCTCCTACTTCTACTTTCTCTCCCAAATTTACTCTTCTTAAAAACTCTACACCATGATATACGCCTTTTAAATCCTCTCCGGGGATTTCTAATTTCATGCTTATATGAGCTCCAACAGCAATAAATATAGCCTCATAGCCATTATTTTTAAGGTCTTCTATGGTTAAATTCTCACCTATAGG
>JAKLPU010000127.1:0-4775 GCA_022013755.1 Candidatus Atribacteria bacterium
ATTGAAGAAAAAGCACTCATCAAACCGGTTATGGCAAACATTAATCCGGTAAAGGTGGAAACGATTTTTGGATTTGATATGATGGTTTCCATAAAGAAAGGAAAAATAGGGCTAATAATCTGGACCGAAAACTGCACTAAAAACAGTATAAAAAACATGACGAATAATTGCCCATTATTAAAAAATAAGGCAGCTCTTTTTTTAAATGGCATGGTCTGTTTCTTCCTGACTGAAGGTGTAAATTTTTCTTCTACTAAGAAAAAGATTAACCATCCAGCGATAAAGAGCAGGGCAGCGGTAATTCGAAAAGAGTTTTGAAAACCTAAAATATCGGCCGAAATACCCCCTAACAAAGGTCCTAAAAAATTACCTAAAAAAAATCCGGTCTGTAATAATCCCAAACTAAATCCTATCTTTCTTGAAGGTGAACTTGCAGAAACTAAGGCAGTACAAGCAGCAATTGTGCCTGTTAAAGCACCCTGTATGATGCGTATAATTAATAGTTGATAGACATTAGTTGCCAAGGCCATCATAAATATAGAGATTGCTCCTCCGAACATGGCTCGCTCTATCATTGGTTTTCGTCCCACACGATCTGCCAGAGAACCCCAGATGGGAGATACGATAATCATTGCCAGTGCCGGAGCTCCCATTAGCCAGCCTGACCAGCGGGCTGCCTGTTCCATATTGGTAATCCCTAATTCTTTTACATAAAAAGGTAGGAAGGGAATCACAAAAGATATACCGGTAACAACGATCATTTCAGCAAAGAATACGACATAAAGATTTTTTTTCCAAATTTCCATTTTATTCCCTTAAAATTTATTAAATATGGTCTATTCAATGCTATATAAACAAATATACCTTAAAATATAAAAGAGCTATCAAAAATCTCAGGAAAAACTGATGCCCATATTATTAAGGAAGCAATGAAAGATTACTTGGAATCAATATTACGCTATTAAAAAATATTTTTCAAGTGATATGGGACAAGAATGTGAAAGGGGTCGAAAATAATTTTGATTGATTTTTTATAAAAAAGAGGGTTTTTCACTGTTTTTGTAGAATAAAATATAAACCTTATAATTAGTGAGTAAGGTAATTTTTCTCGAATGAGGGAGAATCTATAGAGGAGTATTATATATGAAGCAGTATAAAGATATTACTTCCAAGGAAAACTCAATATATAAGTTAATAAAAGCCTTAAGTCAAAAAAAAGTTCGTGAAAGCAATGGATTATTTCTCATAGAAGGCACCAGGCTTCTTGAGGAAGCGAATAGCAGGGGAGTAAAAATAAAATACCTTATTATTAATGAAACCGTAGAAAATGTGCCAAAAATTAATCAAGGTTGCCGGGTTTTAAGGCTGCCCAATAATCTATTTAAGGAAGTTTCAGATACAGTTAGTCCTCAAGGAATAATAGCTGTAGCTGAGCAAATAGAAATATCATTGGCAGATATAATTCTTGGTGCAAATCCTTTAGTAGTTGTTTTAAATGGCCTACAGGATCCTGGAAATCTTGGAACAATCATACGAACCAGCGCTGCAGCAGGTGCTACTGCAGTATTATTAACTAAAGGAACTGTAGATTTATTCAACCCAAAAGTTATTAGATCTACCATGGGTTCACTGTTTCAGCTGCCTATTGTAAATGGTCTTGACGATGAGGAAGCTGTCAGATGGTTAAGCCATAACTCTATAAAGATTATAGTAGCAGATTTAGATGGTGAAGAATATTACTATTCCGTTAACCTCAAAGAACCTTTCGCTTTAGTCATTGGAAACGAAAATAGGGGACCAAATGATATATGGAGGAAGGCAGCTTATAAGCAGATAAAAATTCCTATCTTGGGGTACACTGAATCCCTAAATGCATCAGTGGCTGCTGGAATAATTCTATATGATGCAGTTCGTCAAAGATTGTGCAAATGATGCCAGCTTTTCTTGTTTACCGCGATAGAGAAAAAATGTGACAAGGGACGGTTTGCACATTTGGTGTTTTGATTTGCTAAGTATTCATGGTAAAATGAATAAAAGTCTCGCATTGGCGATAAGTTAATCGATTATTATTTTTAGATAGAGAGGTTCACATTATGAAAAAACAAAATAATTCAAGAGGTTTAAACAGATATTTACTTTTGCCCAATTTATATCAAGTCAGGTTAATATTCTTTTTGATTACCATATTATTATTGGGTATTACCTTCCCGGTATCCAGTGCCGTTTTAGATGTCAGGGAAGCAATTGTTAAAGTGTATACGGTCAGTAATTCACCGGATTATTATAATCCCTGGAGCATGCGGGGACCCCAGGGTGTTTCAGGCTCAGGATGTATTATTGAGAATAATCTTATTCTGACCAATGCCCATGTGGTGAGTGATCATACTTTCTTACAGGTCCGGAAATATGGGGAAACCGAACGTTACCAGGCGCAAGTAGTTGCCGTTTCACATTTAACCGATCTGGCTCTACTAAAAGTAGAAGACCCTGCCTTTTTTGAAGGGGAACCTGCTTTATTATTTGGTGAATTACCTGAGATCCAACAGGAAGTCCTGGTCTATGGATTTCCCATGGGCGGTGATATGTTGAGCATTACCAAGGGTATTATTTCCCGAATTGAACATCAGCCTTATGTCCATAGTTCTTCGTCATTTTTAGCCGGTCAAATCGATGCGGCAATCAATCCGGGTAATAGTGGTGGTCCGGTTCTGGTTAATGATAAGATTGTAGGTGTGGTCATGCAGGGTATTTCTTCTTCCCAAAATATCGGGTATATGGTACCGGTTCCGGTTATTCGTTACTTTTTTGATGATTTGAAGGATGGTACTTATGATGGCTACCCCAGTCTGGGGGTGAGTATGCAGGATATGGAAAATCAGGGTTTAAGAAAATATTATCAAATGGAGGAAGGACTAAGCGGTGTTCTGATCAATCAGATCATCCCCGGATCTCCGGCAGATGAATATTTACAGGCCGGCGATATTTTACTTTCCATCGGAGATTATGCGATTGGTAATGATGGAACCATAGAGTTCCGTACCAATGAACGGACCCAGTTGACTTATGTCATTCAGCAAAAGCAGATTGGAGAGAAGATTCAGATGGAAATTTTAAGAGAAGGTAAAAAAATATCCCTCGATTTGAACCTCTCCCGTTCTTTAAAAAAGGATCAACTTGTTCCCATGGAAGAATATGAAACATTGCCTTCTTATTATATTTATGGCGGTCTGATTTTTTGCCCTTTAAGTAAAAATTTACTGGATATCTGGGGTTCACAGTGGTATCAGTCTGCACCCAAGGAATTAATTTATCCTTTACTTAATAGTAATATTCCCGAAAAGGAAGATCAACAAGTGGTCGTCTTATTAAAAACTCTGGCCGCTAATGTGAATGAAGGCTATCAAAATGTGAATAGCTGGGTGGTAGATAAAGTGAATGGCGAAAAGATATGGAATTTAAGCGAGCTGATAAAAAAAGTTGAAAACAGCCTGGATCCTTATATTATATTTGAAGATAAATGGGGTCAACAAATTGTGATTGACCGGGAAAAGGCAGAGAATACGCATCAGGAGATTCTGCAAACCTATCGGATTCCTTTTGATCGTTCGGAAGATTTAAGAAAATAAAAGAAGTTAGTCTGATTTTACCGAATCAGCTTTTTATTGGTCATCCTTTAGGTGACAGGGGGGGTTCTCTGTTCCTAGCTTTACTGATCATCTTCTTTTTTGTCTTAGCTATTTATATATATAGTTTTTATAAGTAAGACCATTTATATTTAAATTAATTTATCAAATATATTTTATGTTTGACCTCAATAGCTTAAAGGCCTTAGTTTTTGGGAGATAATCATACTATACTATAGTAGTATATCAATAAAATCTGCTAATTACATAATTCTATATGGGGATAAGAAGAGGGCTAAAAACTCTAAGTTCTAAAAGGATAAAGTGGAATATATGGAAGAAAATGAAAAAACTAAAGAGCAGTTAATAGAAGAATTAATGAAATTACAACGGCAAATTACCGAATTGGAAAAATCAGAAATTAGGCATCAGCAGATAGAAAAAGCATTAACTGATAATGAGGAAAAATATCGAATTCTGGTAGAAATGGCTACTGACTGCATTCATATAGAGACAGTAGAAGGCCGCGTACTTGAATGTAACACTGCTGGGGCAAAGATGTTTGGATATGCTAAAGAAGAGATGATTGGCTTAACAATAGCTGACTTAGTCCCCGAAGAGTTTTCAGAAAAATTACCAAAAGTTATCACAGATAAGGAAAGCACACATGGTATTTTCGTACCTCGGATAAGCAAAAAGAAAGATGGCACTATCTTCCCTACAGAAATTGCCACCAAAATTGTCCGTATCGGAGGGAAACCCAGACTTATAGCTTATGTTCGTGATATCACCAGGCGCAAGGAAGCAGAAAAAAAGTTAAGAAAAGCCAGAAAAATGTTTGCCAGTCTCTTTAATAGTAGCCCTATTGCGGCCTTATATCATGATGAGGATGGTCGCATTTTAAATATAAATCCTTACTTTACCAAAACATTTGGTTACACCTTAAAAGAGATAAGAGGCAGAAATATTGATGAAGGGATAATTTATCCCGAAAATAAGATAGACGAAGGAGAAAGATTAACTAAGAATGGATTAACCTTTAAAGGTATTTCTGAATATGAAACCGTTAGAAAGAAAAAAGACGGTACTTTAATCTATGTAGTCATATCTGCTTCTCCGGTCATAATTGATGGTCAACCTAAGGGAACTATC
>JAKLPU010000128.1:0-11611 GCA_022013755.1 Candidatus Atribacteria bacterium
AAATTTAGCAGATCGGGACCGTGAACAGTATATTTCAGTTTATATTTTTTTAGAATATCTACAATTGCTTTTGTTTGTAACCAATTTAATTTTCCTTTAAAGATAGCATCGACTCCATGAACCGGTATCTCGGCATAATCAAAACCGATATCTTGAAAATTACTCAAAGTCTTTTCCAATAGATCTAAATCACCATCTATTGCAGAAGAATCTATATTTATTCCAATTCCCTTTATATTCATAATTTCATCTTTAAACTAAAAATATTTCAATAATTTTTTCAAATTATATCACAATAAAATTCATATGCAAGTATATATAAAAATTGTTTAAAATAATTTTTATTAAATATCTAATTTTCTTTTATATTTTTTAAAATAATATCTCTGCCATAATTAATCTTTTTTATCAATATATGTCCAATCTTTGGAGTATTTATTTCAGCATCCGTTGTATCAACAATGTAAGTCTCCAAATCACAATCTTTTTTCAACCTTTCAATAAATTTGATCTGCTCTCCTCTGTTATTATATATTTTATTTCCTCGAATTGTATTTTTTAAAAGAATTTCAACACCTAATGGGTCATGGATTTTTCTACATATCTCTTTATCTAAGTCGTTTTGATCAACCTCGATATCGTACATACCAGCTCTCCCGCATATTGGGCAAAATTCTACAAATGGATGATTCTTATTTTCTGTCGTTACCTCATAATGGGCGCTCAGAGCCAATCGATAAAATATTATATTCCCATTGCTTATATTCAATTTTACCCTTTCAGATTTATTATTAATCAAATTTTTGTAATAATATCTAATATGCAATTGATGATCGTGGCTGTTAGAAGGATTATCTATATCTGTATAAGGTTGCAAACCTTTATATCTTCCTTCCGTATCGCTTCCTTCATTACTATTAAACAAAATATGGCGTAAACGATAATTTTCGCTAAAATTATTCTTTATATTACAATATTTCATTAAATTAAATATTACTAAATAAACAGCTTCAAGATATCCTTCTACAATATTGCAATTTACATAAAACCAGATATTAGGATATCTCGGTATTTCTTTTGAGATAATATCTTTTTTTGGTAATTTAAAATCCATTTTTATCCTCCGCTTATAAATATAATTAGAAATAATTATTGTTCTTTTGTATATACACAAAAGATTAGTTGTATGGTTTATTTTACTTTATTTCATGGTTTAACTATACGATATAACTTTTAAAAATCCTTCTTTTTTTGAAAAATATTTTAGGAGATTGCTTTCTAGCTTTACTTTTTGCTATAATTACTGGAAATAGAAATTGAAAGTATTAAATTATATATTTTATATTGGAGATAAAAATATGGAAACTACCACTACTAAATCTTATGATATTGCCTTTATAGGGCATTATACCAAAGACACAATTGTTTCTGCTTCGGGCATCAGAGTTGTTGATGGTGGTGCCTTTAATTACGGTGCTAATGTAGCAGTAAGGATGGGGCTTAAAGTAGCAGCAGTTACCCGTTTGGCAAAAGAAGATTTTCATGTAGTAGAAAAACTCAAGGGTTTAGGTGTGGATGTATTCGCACATATCTCCCCTCAGTCTACTTGTCTGCGTCTGGAATATCCCACTTCCAATGTTGATGAACGGGTCATATATGTAACCAGCTCAGCAGGTCCCTTCACCCCGGCTGAAGTAGAAAAAATTCAAGCCCGAGCAATTGTTGTGGGCGCATCTATGCGTGATGAGGTTAGCTTGCAAGTGATAGAGGAACTGTCGAAAAGGAAAACTATTCTTTCCGCTGACGTGCAGAGCTTTATCCGGGTAAATGATAATGGTAAATTAGTTCCCAAGGAATGGCCGGAAAGAAACGATATATTTGCCTGTTTGTATATTTTAAAAACTGATGCAATAGAAGCGGGACTTTTATTCGGTGAATGTGATCTCTATACAGCTGCTCAAAAAATGCACGATCTGGGACCTAAAGAAGTAATCATCACTCACCGTGAAGGTTTGTTAGTCTTTGCCGATGACAAATTTTATGAAGAAAAATTTTTCCCCAAAGAAATTATCGGAAGAAGCGGACGAGGAGATACTTGTATTGCATCCTATACAGCCAAACGGTTAAGTGCTTCCCCTCAAGAAGCAACAACTTGGGCAGCGGCAGTAACCAGTTTAAAGATGGAAGCAGAAGGACCTTTTCAACAAACTATTCAAGAGGTTAATAACCTTATTTATAATAAATATAAGAATACAAATTAAGTTATCAAACCCTATTTTTTGGTAGGTTTTAGGTCTTTGGATAAGCCATCTTAAAGAACAAAAAATCGTTTTTATTTTTTAATCTCCTCATAAGGTATAACATGTAAACTTTTTTCCTTTAAAATTACAGATACTTCCTCTCCTATAGAATAAATTTTATGCTCCTGAGGGTTGGTAATCTCTACGGTAAGAAAATTCTTATCAATTTCAATTTCATACACCATTCTAGAGCCAAGATAAATCACCTGACTGATTATGCCATTAATAGCACCTGATTTCTTGGGTTCTAATTCTACAGATTCAGGTCTAATAATCAGCAAAATCCTATCTCCTTCTGAAAAGGTATTTTTTGATATATAAACTTTATATTTTACCCCTTTTATATCAACTTCTATTTCTTCCAGAGATAAAATATTTGCTACTCGTCCCTCTAAAAAGTTCGCTTTACCGATAAAATCAGCTACAAAATAATTAACTGGATGAGCATAAATTTCCTGAGGGGTGCCTATCTGCTGAATTTTACCAGCATTCATAATAACTACTCGGTCAGAAAGAGTCATTGCCTCTTCCTGGTCATGAGTAACATAGACAGATGTTATTCCAACTCTTTGTTGTATTTTACGAATCTCTAATCTGGTGGATACTCGCATCTTGGCATCGAGATTGGAAAGAGGTTCATCAAGTAATAGTACCTTTGGTTCCATAATTAGAGAACGAGCTAAACTAACCCGTTGCTGCTGACCTCCGGAAAGTTGTGCTGGAGATCGATCATTTAACCCTTTTAAACCCACCAAATTAATAATGGTTTCTGTCCTTTCTCGAATGTTTTTTTCTTTCTCCCGATGAATCTTTAATCCATAAGCAATATTTTGATATACAGTCATATGGGGGAATAGAGCATAATTTTGAAATACCATAGTAGTCGGTCGCTGATTGGGAGGAGTAGTAGTTACTTCTTCCCCGTCAATAAAGATTTTCCCAGAAGTAGGAAGCTCAAAGCCAGAGATCATCCGAAGGGCAGTAGTTTTTCCACATCCAGATGGACCTAAAAGAGTAACTAGTTCCCCTTCTTTTACTTCTAAATTCACCTTATCAACTGCAATAACAGTATCTTTTCCACTTCCAAAAATTTTTACTAAATTTTTAAGAACAAGATAATCCTGTTTCATAAAAAATCCTTTCCTTTTCTAAATAATTAACCAATAATGTCAACAGTTCTTACCCCTTTACCAATGCGATTCACTATTAGCTGAATAATTCCTAAGGCAATTAATACAATTACAATCAATAAATTGCACATCGCTGCTGCTTGTGCATACCTACTATTATCCACAAAACCCAGTATAGCTACAGTAATTAAATTCCATTTGCCTGATACTACAAAAATTACGGCACTGATACAAGTCATAGCTTTCACAAAATTATATGCAAGACCGGAGAAAAAAGCCGGAGCAATCATAGGTAAGGTAATTCTGCGAAAAGTAGTATTACTATCTGCACCCAAGTCAGTTGAAGCTTCCTCGATAGAAGGGTCAATTTGCTGAAGAGCGGCAATTCCCGCGCGTATCCCCACCGGCATATTTCTAAATACCAGAAGGATGATGATAATCCAAGCTGTTCCGGTCATTATAAAAGGAAGCAGCACAGTTTTTTGGTTAAAAGCTAAGATATATCCTATTCCAACTACTGTTCCAGGAACAGCAAAGGTAAGTATAGAAATAAACTCCATTACACCGCGACCAATAAATTTTTTCCTTATTACCAGAAAAGAGATAAAGATGCCTATAATACCGGCTATAGGTGTAGCCACAGCTGAAAGAACTAAGGAATCAATTAAATAATCTTTACCTACTTGATACATTTCTACATAATGTTTTAGAGTTAAGGTGGGGTTAACTCCCCAGAGGGTCTGAAAAGAACCGTGAACGATGGTTCCATAAAAAAGAAACACAATTCCGGTAAAAATAATACAGCAGGTATAAACCGGTAGTTTTATATACCATTCCAATTGCTTAATAGTTGCACCGGTAGGCTTTCCGGTAACTGTAACATATGATTTTCGAGAAACCCAGTATTTTTGCAGAAAAAAAGCAACTATGGTTGGAATGAACAGAAGTATCGCCAGAGTAGAACCCCGAGATAAATCGTACATCCCAGTAATTTGCAAATAAGCCTGCACTGAAAGCACTCGATAATTCCCAGAAATAACCATAGGGTTCCCGAAATCAGCTAAAGATTGGATAAATACCAAAAGCCAGGCACTGGCAATACCCGGGGTAGATAAAGGTAAAGTAATGGTAGAAAACACTTTTACCCTGGAAGCTCCCAAATCCATAGAAGCCTCTTCTAAGGATGGGTCAATAGCTTGAAGAATGCCATAAAGGACCAAAAAGGCAGTTGGGGCATAAGCAATCGTTTCAACAAGTATCAATCCTCCCAGCCCATATATGGTATAATCACCGATAATTTTAGTTATAAAAGGATTAAGGCTCCCCGCTCTCCCAAAGAGAAGAATAGCTGATAGTGCAACTACAAAGGGTGGGGAAATAATAGGGAACGTCGCAGTTATCCGAAAGAAATTTTTAAAGGGCATTGGAGTTCTGGTAAGGGCATAAGCAAAAATAAACCCTATTATAGTTCCAATAGTCGCTGTATATATCCCTAAAAGCATACTATTAAAGAAGGGTTGGTAATAATACCTTTTGGAAAAAATTGCTGAATAGTTGGAAAAATTCAACTGCCTATCAATAATTAAGCTTGTTTTAAAGACTTGAAATATCGGAAATACCACAAACACTATTAAGCAATAAAAAATAGCCAGTATAGATACAAATAGTAATGGTTCTTTCCATATCAAACGGAGATTTCCTGTAATTTCCTGTATTTTTCTTTTTGAACTGTTCATATTTTTAATCCTATAATATTATGGTGATAATATAATAATCCCTGCTACTAAAAATAATCAACTCGTAACAGGGATTATTATTTCTCTATTATCTTGCTAACTAAATTTAATTATTGTCCAATTCTATCTCTCCAGGCAGTTACCAATTCATCTTTGTGCTCGCCTGCCCAGATTGCGTCATAATCGATTAATTTTACTTTATCTAAAGTTACAGCACCTTCGGCAACCGTTGCTTTTGGATTAATAGGCAAACGGCTATATTTCTGGAATAAATCCTGGGCTTGTTTAGTAAAACACCAATCGATAAATTGCTTACCTAGTTCAAGTTCAGGACCACCTTTAATTAAAGAGAGGCCTCCAACTTCATAACCAGTTCCTTCTGAGGGGAAGGTCATAACTACGGGATATCCTGCATTTATACCTTTAGCAAGGATATCGTGCGAAAAAGCAATTCCCACTGCTATTTCACCTAATCCAACCATCGGTATACATCCAGTTCCTGATTTAGTATACTGAAAAATACTTTGTTTATCCAATTCTTCCCACCAGTTCAGAGTTTTTTCCAGTCCAATCATTTGGATGAGAGTAGCATAAGTAGTATATGCAGTACCAGAAGTATACGGATAAGCTATAGCAACGTTTTTCTTAAAAGCTGGGTTTAAAAGTTGAGACCAGGAAGTCGGAGCTTCTACCTTATGTTCCTTTAAAAAATTTATATTAGAAACGAATCCAATGGCACCGGTATAAAATCCTGTCCAGGCCCAATCTTTAGCATGAAATGATTCTGGCAATTCGAAATCTGTATTAGGCTTGTAAGGTTCCAGCAATCCTTTTTTAGCAGCGTTTATATGATCTGTATTAGAGCCGGCATGCCAAACACTGGCTTGGGGATTTGCGGATTCTGCTTCCATTCGAGCTGCAACCTCACCAGACGACATTCTCACCCATTCTACATCGATTCCAGTTTCTTTTTCAAACACTTCAATATAATATTTAGCCTCTTCTGTATCAAAAGCGGTATACATACGAAGCACCTTACTTGCTGCCAGACCCGTTGCAAACACGCTACATACCATAACCATGACTAATAACAGTACTAAAGTTAACCTTTTCATAAAAACCTCCTCATTTAATTTTTTTATGATTTTTACCATACAGCATATATAATCTTTATATTCCTGTATATAATGTACTACACTTTTTATTAACCTCCCTTCTTTTTTTTATAATATAAGCAGCCTACCCTGGGGATTAAATTTTGCATACAGGGCTTTCCTTATCTCCTGTTTTTCTCTATAAGATCTTAGGTGATCATAACTATCTTCCTGCCAAAGTGGAGAAGTAAGGAGCGCTTGGTTAAATGCTTGTAAAAGCCTATCTTCAAATTCCCCTATATATCCTCTCTTTACAAATCTTTGAAATGCCTGAGGAAAATTATTCCAGGCTTCCAGTTCTTGACCAGGAGGAGTGGGATAAAAAAGTCCGTTATTTGCTTTTACTGCCTTTAAATCTCCGCCGCCATCACCAATCATTAACACCTGGTCATCTTCATACCGGCCTGCTTTTTTAGCTACTTCAATATGGTGCCCCTTGGAACCCATTTCCTGGCCGGCAATAATCTGGACATATTGAGCAATCCCTTGAGCTTCCCAGTAATTTGCTAAATCTGAGTATGGAGTTTTAGAGACAATTAATATATCTGCATATTGAGCCATTAATTCTAAACATCCTTTCACTTTGTCAAAAGGCGAAATCTTTGCAGAAATATGCGGGAACATTCTATTTACAGCCTCACTCCAACCTAAAAGCTTAAATATAGCTAAATCTTTGGAATTTAGATTAAGAAATTCCTCCAAACTTGAATTTCCCAACCCTAATTTATTCTCCTTGGCATAGGCGATATATTGGTTTAAGGGTTTTATATTGGGTAATTTTATATGTCCTTCTTGTAATACTTGCTGAACATCTGTCCTGTTTTGAAGAGCAGTAAGGGTAAGTTGGATGGCAATAAATCTATTACACCCTCTATCCACAGAAAAAAGATTATAATATTCAGCAATTTCCCGGTAGTAAGATTCAATCTCCCATAACTGGTAAAACTCCATAAATTGAGGGTGGAAAATTAACATCTGTTTTCCGTTCATATTATCGGTAACACAGCCATCGGTATCTATGGCTACTAAAAAATCTTTTGTTCTTTTAAATTTTCTTAATTGTTGTTCTGCATCTTCCTTTATCTGTTTTTCGTTAAGCCTGGGTAAGGCCATTTTTTCGTCTCCTTCCCTTAATTTACTTTCTATACTCCACGGGTACATATTCTCCGCATTTTTTAGCAATATATATCTCTTTAAATTTCGCAAATTGAGGTAGTGACCCTCCGATTAAAGGTAAAGCCCAATTTATAAACTCATCAGCTACATCTACCCTATTGGAGGCAATCCATTTTTTAGGGAATTCCCTTTCTGAATTAGCTACAGTATCTAAAAGTATTTTATCATAATTTACTTTATAAGGTAAATCAGGATTTCTTACAATGGTCGACATAAAACCATTTTCTCCCGATAAAGCAATTTTGGCGGCATATACTCCCACTTGATAGGCCTCATCCCTATCAACTTCAGATATATAGGCAATCTCTCTCCTCTGGCGAGTACCCGGCCTTTCTGAGCGAGCTATTCCCCCGACCAACAATCTATTTTTTACTCTTCCCTGACTATTTTTCCTGTCTATTCCGTTAAGGTAATTAGTAAGTACCTGCTCTACAGTCTTTTCAGAAGCGCTAAATTGAGCATGTCCAAAGCTATCTCGCAGTATTCCCAAATCCCCCACATTTACCCCTTCTCCGATAACTACAATACACCTTCCCTGTTTTTTTAATTTTTCATTAACTTTTTCGGCAATAAATTCTAAGTTACTTCGATAATCATCTTTGGATAGAGATTCGGGAAGAATTAATAATAAAGGAATTTCTCTTTTGGGATCAGCCAGCCTTGCTGCCGCCGGAATAAAACCAATCTTTCTTCCCATTACTCCGATAACCAAAACAGGGTCGCTGGTATAGCTGGCTTTATTCTCCTCATTTGCCTCCAGTATATTAATGGCTAAATTGCGAGCTACACTTCCATACCCCGGGTCATGATCACATACTGCGAATGTTCCATCAGCTTGCAATGTTCCTCCTACGTCATTATCAATAGTTTTAGGTATGCCGGTACAAATCAGTTCTAAATTTTCTTTTTGGGCTAATTTACTTATTTTGTTAGCTGTATCCATAGAGTCTCCGCCTCCACAATAGAAAAAATATTCAACATCGTGCCTCTTGAAGACCTCGACAATACGGGCCAAATCCTCACCATTTTTTATTTTATATCTACAACTACCTATTGTTCCTGCAGATGGAGTTTCTGTTAATAGCGCTATTTGTTGGGGCTCCTGGGAAGAGATGTCTATTAATTCTTCTTTTAAAACCCCAAGAATACCCATCTTTGCTCCATATATTTTATCAACTTTTTTAGAGGAAATTAATTTGTCAATCACTCCTCTGATACTATTATTTATTACCGAGGTGGGGCCGCCTGATTGTGCGATAACTACATTTTTCATTTATTTAATCTCCTGCTTTATAATTGATTACACCAGTTAAATATAAGCTTATTTTATTTTATAAAGGTATTTTCCCCCATTTTCAATCCACAGTTTTCCTGGTCCGATGAAATCTTTCTGGTGAATTGAATCAGGATTCCTATAACCTAATCCTACTGATTCACAAATATCTTTAGAGATTCCGGTAGCTAAAGTGACTTTAAAGTCAAATTCTTCTTTCCCTGAATTAACATTAAAGCTCCCCGCTCCTCTAACATTTATCACATGAGCAGCAATATTTTTACTAAACTCAGGATTTAATTCTAAATATTTCTTTACATAATCTTTACAATGATAACCTATTTGCCTTAAGGCAAGATCCATCTTCGATCGGGAATGAAAACACTTGATATGAGGGGCGTAGATAATGATTTCTCCACCTGGGGTCATTACTCCGGGGCTCTGCAATTTATAAGAACCTTTCCCGGCAGTCCAAATTTCATCATAACACTGGTCAATAACCTGGACCACATAATTAAGGGGTTCATCTATATAAATTACATGAAGCTTCGAACTTGCTTTTACTGCTTGTTTATAGGCCTCGATAAAACCATCAAATCCTACACCTACATATAGGCCTTTTGGTATTACCTGATGTTCTTTTTCTTCAAAGACCATATTAAAAGAAATTGTTGGTGCTTTTATCTGGTGAAATATATAAGAAGAACCCTGGTTTATAACTTCTCGGGCAGGATTATCAATGGTACCTATAATCTGAGGAATACCGATAAGCACCGCTGCCCAGTGAAGTAAGTCTATCACCTCTGGACCGGAAATTCCCGGGAAAAAGACTTTTAATCCCCCAGCATAACCGGCAGATTCATGAGGCAAAGTCCCACCTAAGGCAATAATTAAATCATAATCTTCCGTAATTAATTTATTAACCACTACCGGAATAGACCGAGAAAGCTCTCCTTGAGTTTTTTCCGCTACAAAAGAAGCGGGAATCTCCCCCACGGTTACCAGTTTTTGAGGGTCGTTATATTCATGATTATAAAAATGGTTAAAATTAATTTGAGAAGAGAGCCCCAACTTTTCCCGAATTTCTATTTCGGCCATCTCTCTATGTGTTCCACCGGCATTTAAAGAATCAATCTGACTCATTCCTTTATTTTTTAACTCTTGGTAAATAAGTGGTACTAACTTATTAGAAAAATCTGTCCTGGTATAATCAGGATGAATTAAGAGAACTTTCTTTATAGAACTAAAATCTTTCAGACCTTCCTTTATAATTTCTTCTAATTGTATATTTGTTATTTCTCCCTGGAGATTTTCAATATAGAGCATAATCAAGCCTCCACTTAATTAATCGTTAGCAAGTGCATATCTTATGTCTGCCCGTAGGACAGGCGTCTCGCCTGTCTATTTATTTTTAACCAGTTAATGTAGCAACACAGCGTGCTGTGTTGAAGTTTATAGTTTTTAGTTTTTGGATAAAAATAATCAGAAAGAGTAGGCACGGCAACGCCGTGCCTCTACGCTGATCCGGTATTAATTCTTCAACTGGTAACCGGTTAACCAACTAACCAGATAACTAGCTAACTAAAAACTATACTATATACTATCGACTATATACTATTTTGTCACTTCCTCTTCTGGACGTCCGGGTAGCATCCATTCAGTATGAAACTCTCTAATTTTTCCCTCTGATGTAGTCATTACTTCCGGATCATCTAATCCTTTGAGTTTAAAATAACCATGGGCCCCAAAATAATCTCGCTGCAGGGCTGATACCTGAGCAGATACCATAACTGGACTAGCCAGTTGGAGAATATAATCAAAAGCATTATCCATAGCTGGCGCAGGCACTTTTACCCAATGAGCAATTTCTATAAAATTAGCTAATTTGTTAAGACCTTGCTTAACTACCGCAGCGAATCGAGGAGCGGTCAAAAGATTAGGTATTTCCGGATTCTCTTCATAGGCCTTGGTAACTTCATCCAAAAATTGAGCCCGAATTATGCACCCACTTCGCCATCCCTTAACAACTTCTCCTAAATTAAGGTCCCATTTATATTCCTTGGAAGCAGCCTGTAGTAAAGCCATGCCTTGGGCATAAGAAGAAATCTTCGCTAGATATAGTGCATCATGCGCAATCTTAATAAACTCTTCTTTTTCTCCCACATATTTTTCTTTAAAAATAGATAATTTTTTTGAAACTTTTAGTCTTAAATCTTTGTCTTGAGACATCTCTCGAGAGAAAACTGCAGCAGTAATAGTAGGAATGGGGACTAACAATTCCAAAGCGCTTTGCACTGTCCAGGTACCCGTCCCTTTCATCCTGGTAATATCAGCTGTTCGGTCAACCAGATATTCACCGCTCTTTTTATCTTTCTCTTTCATACTTTCTCCGGTAATTTCTATCAAATATGACCGTAAAGTATCTTCTTCGTTATTCCATTCAGCTATAATATGAGCGATCTCTACTGAACTCATATTCAAAGCATTTTTAAACACCCAGACACATTCACCGATTAATTGCATATCTCCGTATTCGATACCATTATGGACCATTTTCACAAAATGACCTGCTCCATCAGGCCCAATATAGGATACACAGGGGACACCATCATAGGCTTTAGCTGCAATCTTCTTGAATATGTCTTCTACCAGAGAATAAGCTTCTTTCTGTCCACCAGGCATTATAGCCGGTCCTTTTAAGGCTCCTTCTTCTCCTCCAGAAATGCCTGTACCGATAAACAATAATCCTAAATCATTTAACTCTTTATTGCGCTTTATCGTATCTTTGAAATAAGAATTTCCAGCATCAATGATTAGGTCACCTTTATCCAATAAAGGAATG
>JAKLPU010000013.1:0-4303 GCA_022013755.1 Candidatus Atribacteria bacterium
GGGTCTCCCTTAAAAAAATTTTTCTCAGTTAAAACTGAAATGGCTGAGGCCCCATTGGCGGTGTAAATTTGAATAATTTTTTCTAAATTTTTTTTCTTATCGCTGATTATTCCTTTCGAGGGAGAAGCAAATTTAAGCTCGGCAATCACCGATATAGTGGAAGAAGAATTTAGTTTTCGAAAAAAACCTCGAGTAGGGGGTAACCCTTCATCTATCAATTGAAGTAAAAATTTAAAAGGAAAATTCTTTTTATCTTTTCTTATTTCCTCTTGCTTTTGTTTTATGATCTCTTTTAACATATCCATCAAATCAACCTCTTAATATATTCTCTTAAACCCTCTAATTTTTTTAAGGCCCTTCCCGAATCAATAGTCTCTGCCGCTATCTCTATTCCATCTCTCATATCCTTAGCCATACCCCCTACTATTAATGCTGCTGCAGCGTTAACAATGACCATTAGCCGTTGAGGACCATCTTTTCCTCTTAGAATATTTAACGTAATTTCGGCATTAACTTTGGCATCTCCTCCTTTAATATCTTTTAATTCATATCGGCATAGGCCTAAGTCCTCTGGCTTAATATAATAAGTCGTTATTTCTCTATTCTTAATTTGAGTAATCTTGGTAAAACCAGTAATAGATATTTCATCTATTCCACCTTCTCCACATACTACCATCGCATTTTGAGCGCCAAGTCTCTTTAACACGCCAGCGATCAATTCAGTAATATCGGGATCATAAACTCCTAATATTTGCCGTTTCACCCCCGCTGGATTTGTAAGGGGACCAAGCAGATTAAATATGGTGCGAAAACCTATTTCCCTTCGAGGCCCTATTGCATGCTTCATTGCCGGATGAAAGACAGGCGCAAAGAAAAAAGCAATTCCAAGTTTTTGCAAACACTCTTCAACTTGAGAAGGAGTTAAATTAATATTTATTTCCAGTGCCTCCAGAACATCGGCGCTTCCGCTTTTACTAGATACTCCCCTATTGCCATGTTTTGCCACCATTATCCCTGTTCCAGCTGCTACAAAAGCAGCAACTGTAGAAATATTAAATGTCCCTTTAGTATCCCCACCTGTACCACAAGTATCTACTGCCAAAGGATAAGTTTCTTTTAAAGAGACAGCATTTTCCCTCATTGCTCGGGCACATCCGGTAATTTCCTCTACTGTCTCTCCTTTCACTCGCAAAGCTGTTAAGAAACTAGCAATTTGGGCTGGGGTAGTTATCCCCTGCATAATTTCATTCATTGTTTCATAAGCTTCTTCTTCATTTAAGCTTTCTCCTGTCACTATCTTATTTAATATCTCTTTAAACATCTTCTTGTCTCCCTTCTTTTAAAAATATTATCTTTTAAATTCTTCAGCGATAGCTATAAAGTTTTTTAAAATATCTCTTCCTACTGAAGTTAAAATGGATTCGGGATGAAATTGTACACCTTCTACAGGGTATTCCTTATGGCGGACTCCCATAACCGTGCCATCTTCTGTACGAGCAGTAATTTCAAGACAGGGAGGCAAGGAAAGTGGATCTAAAACTAAAGAATGATAACGTCCAGCTATAAATGGATTATCTATTCCTAAATATAAACCCTTTTGGTTATGATAAATTGAAGAGGTCTTGCCATGCATTAACTTATTTGCCGGCACTACTCTGCCCCCATAGGCTACTCCAATAGATTGGTGCCCCAAACAAACTCCCAAAATAGGAACTTTATTCCCCAGTTTTTGAACTGCTTCTACCGAAATTCCAGCTTCTTTGGGAGTACGGGGGCCTGGAGAAATTACTATTCCAATCAAGGATTTTTTTACAATTTCCTTTAAGGTTATCTCATTATTTCTATACACTTCAGTTTCCATGCCTAACTCACCTAAATATTGAACTAAGTTATAAGTAAAAGAATCATAATTATCAATTACTAATATCATTCTTACTCCCTCCTTTGCCAATGTAACATTTTAAAAATTTTCTGCCAATTCTATAGCCTTAAGTAAGGCCATAGATTTATTTAAAGTTTCTTTATACTCCATTTCTGGAATTGAATCTGCTACAATCCCAGCTCCTGCCTGAATGTAAGCTTGATTCCCCTTAAATATAATGGTGCGAATAGTAATACAAGTATCCATGTTCTGATTAAAACCGATATATCCAATTGACCCGGCATAGGCACCTCTACTATTGGTTTCTAACTCATCAATAATCTCCATCGCTCGAATTTTTGGTGCCCCTGAAACTGTTCCCGCCGGAAAACAAGCCTCTAACACATCAAAAGCGTCCTTCTCTGGTCGTGCTTTACCTTCCACCTCTGAAACTAAATGCATCACGTGAGAAAATTTTTCTACCTTCATAAAAGTACTCACTTTTACCGTTCCAGGACAACAAACCCTGCCTAAATCATTTCGAGCTAAATCTACCAACATAGTATGCTCTGCCCGTTCTTTTTCGTCTTCTAAGATCTCTTTTTCTAATTCTATATCTTCTATTTCGGTCTTCCCCCTTGGGCGTGTCCCAGCAATAGGTTTACTCTCTACTAATTCGCCAGTTAACCGAACTAATGGCTCCGGAGATGCTCCGACTATCTGTATTTCACCAAAATTCAAATAATACATATAAGGAGAAGGGTTCAAACTCCGCAAAGAACGATAAACTTCAAATGGATGGAGCCCTGTTTTTTTGGTAAGACATTGTGATAACACTACCTGGAAAATATCTCCTGCTAAAATATATTCCTTAGCCCTTTTCACTTTTTCAATAAATTCTTCTCGTGTAACATTGCTTTTTAATATATTATTGTCTCCTCTGTTATTTTTTCTACCCTTCTTTTTCAATTCTTCTAAAGGTAATGGTTTTTTAATTTGAGCTATAATTCTTTCAATCTGTTCCACCGCTCCATTATAAGCCACCTCTTTAGAAAATCCATCTAATGGATTATTTATAATTATCCACAACTGATGAGTTAAATGATCAATGACTAATGTTGTCCTGGCAAAAACTAAAATACAATCCGGCATTTCGGAGTCAATAATTTTTTTCTCAGGCAGTTTCTCTATAAACCTGACCATGTCATAACCAAAGTAGCCAACTCCACCTCCAAAAAAACGCGGTAATCCATCTGTGGGAATTATTTTAAAATTATCAAATAATTTACGTAAATAAAGTAAAGGGTTTTCATAAAGAACTATTTTCTTATCTTCTTTTATTATCTCAATCTTGAGACCTTGGTTCTGAAAAACTAAAAAAGGATCAATACCGATAAAGGAATAACGAGCTAACTTTCCATCTCCCTCTGCACTCTCCAGCAAATAACTAAACTTATTACTCTTCATTTTCTGAAAAATACTAATTGGTGTTTCTGTATCGATAAGAATTTTTCGATATACTGTAAGCATATTTGCTCTACTGGCCAATTGCATAAATTCCTCTTTGTCCGGATAATATTTTTTATCTTTCATTTTGTCTTAGCCGCCTCCTCTTAGAATTTATAAATACCTCATAATAAAAAAACCTTTCGCCCCTGTTAACATTATCGCAATGTTAGGGACGAAAGGTTAATTCCGTGGTGCCACTCTAATAGGATTTTTATTTTAAAAAATATAAAAATCCTGCTCTGCAGAGTACGGGCAATATAAATAAATTAATTATACACCGATACACTTTTCCTCTTCACGGTGGAAAAGTCCGTCAAAACTTACTCGGACTATTTGAGTCCTTTCAGCCTGAAGCTTGTGGGTCCATTTCGCAAATCCTTTAAAATTTTTGCCGATTCTCACCGTAAACGACTCTCTGTACAAATTTTGTAATCTGCTACTTCTCCCACGCTTTGCTTTTAATTATTTATTATTTTTTATTAATTATTATATCATATATGTCAAGTACATTTTTATGTGATTTTTATGTGATTTAAACAGCTGATTTCAGTTTCTCGTTAACCAAAGAATCAATGCCTTCAATCACTCTCATTTCCAACTCAGGCGGCATCGAACCGACATTTTCATATATTTTTTTGCAACAATCACACACTTTAACATTATTTCCGGTTAAATCCTTCATTTTTACTGCGCATAATGACCTGCAATCTTTCCGGTCATAATTTATGCTACCCAGCCAAGTTGTGATTAAATTTTGTACTCGTACATCCTCCAGTATCTCCGCACCCACACACCTTCCGGGGCATTCCTGAACCGCACCAGGGAGTCTTATGTACATTCCGTTATGTTTCTGCTGGCATTTCGCAACACCGGCATCTTTTCCACAGCCAACCATTGCATCTTGAAATATAGGATTAAATGAATTTGCTCCTA
>JAKLPU010000129.1:0-2638 GCA_022013755.1 Candidatus Atribacteria bacterium
TAGCCATCGCCAGATATTAATGGATATGTTATATCGTTATGCCGGTTTAAATAATCGAGAAATTGGAGAACTTGTAGCTTTGGATTATAGTACGGTTAGTGTGGGAAGAAGAAGGTTAAGGGGAAAATTATTTAATGATAGTGCATTAAGGGATTTAGTTAGAAGAATTGAAGAAGGCTGTCAAGAATAAAGATTTGACCCCAATATTTTTTTATTAAGAAAAGATGATGTATATGGAGAAGAGAGTTAGATTGGAGAAATATTTAATGGAAGATAAACTAAATAAAAAAATAGTATTATTAGTAGCTACTTTAGGGGCATTTATTGTACCATTTATGGTGTCATCTGTTAATATTGCCTTACCTTCTATAGGTAAAGAGTTTGCAATGAATACAGTTTTACTGAATTGGGTTGTGTTATCTTTTATGTTATCTATAGCCGTTTTTATTTTACCATTTGGAAGATTAGCAGATATCTTTGGCCGAAAGAGGCTTCTTCTATATGGTATGTCATTTTTTACTCTTGCATCTATCATTTGCGGCATATCCTTCAACGCAGGTATGTTAATTGCCTCTAGAGTTTTGCAGGGAATAAGCAGTGCAATGGTATCTGTAACCTTAGTATCAATACTAAGTTCGGTATATTTTCAAGGAAATAGGGGCAGGGCACTCGGAATTAATGTAGCTGCAACTTATATCGGTTTATCTTCTGGACCATTTTTAGGTGGATTTTTAACAAAATACCTGGGCTGGAGAAGTATTTTCTTTTTGGTTGTACCTATAGGAATTATTATTATCATCATTTTATTGAATTTAAAGCAGAACTGGGCTGAGGCAAAGGGTGAAGAGTTTGATTATAAAGGTTCGATAATTTATACTGTTGGTCTTTTTGGGGTTGTATATGGCCTTTCCCTTGTTCGCTCCTTTTGGGGTCCTATACTAATGCTCATGGGATTCATATTAATGATCATTTTTGGTTTTTATGAAAATAGAATAAAAAATCCTATACTGAATATGACTTTAATAAAAAACAACAAAATACTTACCTTTTCGTCTCTTGCGGCATTGATTAATTATAGTGCGACTTTTGTAATTAGTTATCTATTGAGCCTGTATTTGCAGTATATCAAAGGTTTTGATCCCCAGCAAGCTGGTTTAATCCTGGTAGCACAACCCCTGGTCCAGGCTTTGTTCTCACCTATTGCTGGTGGGTTGTCAGACCGAATTGAGCCTCAAACGGTTGCCTCCTTAGGTATGGCCGTAACTTCAGCCGGTCTTGCCTTTTTTATCTTTCTAACTGAAAATACCAGCATAAAGTATATTGTTGTCGTATTATCAGTAGTCGGTTTTGGTTTTGCACTTTTTTCATCGCCGAATACTAATGCAATCATGGGTTCAGTGACAAAAAAATACTATGGTGTTGCATCAGGGATTATCGGTTCAGCACGTTCAGTAGGGCAGGCCTTTAGCATGGGGATAACTTCCTTGGTTATGGTCTTTTATATGGGGAATATTCAAATCAGCCGTAGTAACCATCCCAATTTTATTATAAGCATTAAAGTAACTTTTATTATACTGACAATACTTTGTTTTTTTGGTATATTTGCTTCTATTGCAAGAGGTAAAATAAATAAAATCAAAGAGTAACCTATAAGAGTTATTGGGGCATTGCGGCCGGGAGCAAACGATATCCAATTTGAAATACTAAAAAACAGTGCACTTTTGATTTGTAAATAACATAAAGATTAAAGATTAAAGATTAAAGATATTGACAAAAAGTCTTTTTTGTTGTATATATCTTACCATAAAGGGTCGATTAAATTCGGTGATTGTGTTTCTTGCTTAATATTTATTAGAAAGTGAGGTGATTTTGATGCCTTGCTGTGATGGGAAAAAAGATAAGGGAAAAGACAAAGGAAAAGACAAGGGAAAAGACAAAGGAAAAGATAAATAAGAAGATTGGAATACTAAATAGTGATATCAATAGACTTCCTATATAAAAACTTTGGGTTAACGCCTTAAATGAATAATAGACTAACGAACTCTACAAAAAATTATATAATTAGTTTATCTTATTACTAATTACTAAAAATCAAAGAAATGCTTTAGATAAAGCCCTAGCCATTTTATGGTTTAGGGCTTTATCTATAATTTTATTGACTATTATTCCGTAAGAAATTTAATCTTTCACCAGCGGTAGGAGAATTTAATCCTATTTATAATTTATCAATTAATGAGAGGTAAAGAAAGATAAAGGAGATAACCAGAGGACAGCGCTATCTAACCAGGCCACCCTTAAATGAGATTTCTAAACCTAAAGACCAGAAGTCAAAAGAGCAAGTGATGTATGAAGCTCATCGATAGTATGGCTGTACCTTAAAAGATATAGTAGAATATATTGGTGTGCATTATACTACAGTAAGTGGAGCGATTAAAAAAATTGAGGGGAAGATGAAAAGTGATATTGCAAGACCTGACCCCAGGATATTACAGGATATAAAAAGAGATTCCTGCTGTAAAAAAGATTCATAGCTATTGCACAAGAGATAAAGTCATTGAAATCGCCTGTCAAGAGATAGGCAAAACATGGGAACAAATAAAAAGTACACCGGATAGCCATCGCCAGATATTAATGGATA
>JAKLPU010000130.1:0-6161 GCA_022013755.1 Candidatus Atribacteria bacterium
CGCCTGAGTTTACCATATGCAATACCTGTAGTGAAGTTAGCAGAGGATTACAGGAGGATTGTAATGGATGTGGGAGTGAAGATGTATATGGAGTAACCAGGATAGTGGGATATTATAGCAAAATAACTAACTGGAATAAAAATAAGATCGGTGAACTAAAAGACCGACATTCCGGAAATTATAAAGTTAAAAGTAAAATTTAGAAGAGAGTGAAAATACCATGAGAATAAAAATATTCTGGC
The DNA here is from genome assembly GCA_022013755.1 of Candidatus Atribacteria bacterium. GTDB lineage: Bacteria > Atribacterota > Phoenicimicrobiia > Phoenicimicrobiales > Phoenicimicrobiaceae > Sediminicultor. Next base: position 243 of record JAKLPU010000130.1, read on the forward strand.
AAAAAAACTGTCCTCATTGTCCGGAAGCTAAAAAGTTGGGAAAAAAATTGGAAAATGAGACAGAGGTTCAATATTTTGATATAGATACGGCTTATGGTCTGGCGGAAGCAAGTTATTATGATATTGCATCCACTCCTTCTATAATAGTCTTAGACAATAATGATAATGAGATCAAAATATGGAGAGGAAAGGCCCCTCACTTGGAGGAGATTAGAGAGGAAGCAGCAATTTGAATATTACCATAAAGCAAATGATTGAAACCTCCCTGATTGATTGGGAGGGGAAAATTGTTTCTACTTTGTATCTCCCTTTATGTAATTTTAGATGTCCCTTCTGTTATAATTGTGATTTAATATTGCGTCCGGATAATTTTAAAAGTATTCCTCAAAAAGAAATAGACGGGTATCTCTTAGAGAGAAAAGATTTTATCGATGGTATATGTATGAGCGGAGGAGAACCCACCCTATACCCCGATTTACCTGTATATTTTAAAGGAATAAAGGATAAAGGTTTTTTAATAAAGCTGGATACTAATGGTACTAATCCGAAATTACTAAAAAATCTCCTAGATTTTGATTTGGTGGATTATATTGCCCTGGATATTAAGTCATCATTAGATTTTGACAATTATTCTAAAGCCGCGGGTATTAAAGATAAGATGATGATGGAGAAGGTAAAAGACAGTATTGAATTAATAATGAACTCAGAAGTTGATTATGAATTTCGTACTACTGTCGTACCTTTATTGCATTCCGATGAGACCATTATGGAAATTGCCAGGTATATTGCTGGGGCAAAAAAATATGTCTTACAGAATTTCTCTCCTTTAGAGAAGATCCTCGATCCTTCTTTTCAAAAAATAAAACCCTATTCTAATGAAAAGATTCAGAACCTATCGGAAAAAGCTAAAAAGTATGTTCCCAATTGTTGCTGGAGATGAGGATTAGTCGTTAGAGTATTAAAAAATATTTGCAAAAAGTAGAGATAATTTGAACCAGGATTTTGAATTAAAAGAACTTGGACAAATAAAATATTTCAACTGTAGTGGATTGGACAACACCAACTTAGTAATAAATGCTTTTACTACTCGAACAGGTGGGGTAAGCAGAACCCCCTTTGACAACCTTAATTTATCCTATAATGTAGGCGATGAAGAAAACCGCGTAGCAGAAAACAGAAAAATAATTTTAGATGCTTTAAATATTGATCATCGAACCGCGGTAACTGCCCAGCAAGTCCATAAAGATAAAATAAGCTTGGTAAGAAAAGAAGATAAGGGTAAGGGAGCCTTTAAATATTCAAAGGGAATTGCACAAACCGATGCCTTAATTACAGATATCCCCGGTATACCGCTTTTGATGTGTTATGCTGATTGTGTACCTATTTTTATTTTGGACCCTGTTAAAAAAGCTATTGCCTTGATTCATAGTGGAAGAAAGGGAACAGAATTGGAATTAACCTTAAAAACTTTGTTTAAGATGAAAAAAATCTTTAAGACCAATCCCCGCTCCTGCTTAGCTGCCATTTTTCCCTCCATTGGTCCCTGCTGTTATTGCATTAAAGAGGAAAATACAATTGATGATTATTGGTTAAATGAAATTAAATATAATGGTGAACCAATTTCCTTGCAAAATAAGAGCGGGAGGAGCCTTGATTTAAGAAAAGCAAACTATGGGCAATTGATTAAAGGAGGAATGGAGGAAAAGAATATTTTTATTAATGAGATTTGTACCGCAGATCACCCTGAACTTTTCTTTTCCTACCGAAGAGATAAAGGAAATACCGGTCGTATGGCCGCCATCTTTATGTTAAAGAGTTATTAAAGAGTTAAAGGTTAAAGGGGTCAGGTCTTCACATTTGACATAACTTACCCCTAGAGAAATAGCCTGAAATGTTATGTCAAATGTGAAGACCTGACCCCCAATTATAGGTTATTGTAATCATATTAAAATATAGGGAGGAAAGTATGCGCATAAAAGAACATCCCCTTTTAAAATTTAACCAGAAAGAAAAGATAAAATTCACCTTAGATGGGAAAGAATTAGAAGGCTATAAGGGTGAGCCTATTGCTTCTGCCCTGGTGGCTGTTGGAATAAAGGTATTAAGCAGAAGCATTAAATATCACCGCCCCAGAGGATTTTTTTGTGCCATAGGAAAATGTTCAGCTTGCCTGATGAAAGTAAACGGCATCCCCAATATCAGAACCTGTGTAACTAAATTGGAAGAGGGAATGAGAGTAGAAACTCAAAAAGGAAAAGGTGATTTCAATTGAAAATAACTGATATAGCAATTATTGGCGGGGGTCCGGCAGGATTATCGGCCGCAATCTATGCTGCTTCCTTAGGAGCAAAAGTAACTCTCATTGACGATGGTTTAGAATTAGGCGGACAGTTAATTAAACAAACCCATAAATTTTTTGGTTCCGAAAATCAGTTTGCCGGGATCAGAGGAATAAAGATTGCCGAAAAGATGATCCAGGATATCAAAGAATATGACAATATTGAAGTAATTGTCAATGCTACAGTCACCGGCTATTATGAAGATGAGGTCATTACCATTGTCCAGGGAGTTAATGGTGATATATTAAAAAAATTAAAGGCAGACAGAATTATTGTAGCAACCGGGGCATCAGAGAATATGCTGCCTTTTGTAAATAACGACTTACCCGGAGTCTATGGTGCCGGGGCGGTGCAGACCTTAATGAATCTTTATGGCGTAGTCCCGGGCAGTAATATTTTAATGGTCGGGGCAGGCAATATCGGCTTGATTGTAAGCTACCAGCTCCTGCAAGCCGGGATTAAGGTAGAGGCAATAGTGGAAGCCCTTCCCAAGATAGGCGGATATCTGGTGCATGCCTCCAAGATTAGACGTTTGGGAGTACCTATCTACACTTCTCATACTCTGAAAGAAGTGTACGGTACGGATTGTGTAGAAAAAGCGGTAATTTCTGAAATCAATCAAAGTTTTGAATTTATACCGGGGACAGAAAAAGAACTTGAGGTGGATACCATTTGCCTGGCGGTAGGTTTATCTCCACTCTCTGATCTGCTCTGGCAGGCCGGCTGTCAGATGAAATATGTTCCTGAGCTTTGCGGCTACGTGGCCTTAAGAGATGATAATATGAAAACCACTAAAGATAAAATCTATATCGCCGGAGATGTAGCCGGTATCGAAGAGGCCAGTAGCGCCATGTTGGAAGGTCAAATTGCCGGTCTGAATGCCGTGGTAAGCTTAGGATATAAATGTGATAATTATCCAGAACAAGACAGAAAGTTAAAAGCAGAATTAAAAGAATTGAGAGACAACCCTTTAAGTGAAGAGATAAAGGCAGGTATAGAAAAAGCCCTGATAAAAGAGGGGAAGGATTAACCATGTTAGAAAGAACCGGCATACCGACCGATGATGATTTAGAAAAAGTAATTCCGGATAAAAAAAGATTAGCCCAGGGTCCGGTAGTCATCATAGAATGCTTTCAGAAGATACCCTGTGACCCTTGTGCCATATCCTGTAAACTTGGAGCAATAAAACCCTTTAAAGATATAAATGACTTACCTATAGTCGATTTTGATAAGTGTACCGGGTGTGGAATTTGTATCAGTTCCTGCCCCGGTCTGGCCATATTCGTAATAGATATTAATTATTCAGAGGAAAAATCCTTAATTAAGTTACCCCATGAAATGCTGCCTCTACCGGAAAAAGGAGAAGATGTTTATGCTTTAGACAGAGCAGGCGGTATACTGGGTAAAGCGAAAGTAGTAAGGGTCTTAAAGATTAAAAGCAAGACTAACATAATTTCTCTGGAGGTCCCTAAAAGTATGGCTATGAAAGTAAGAAGTGTAAAAGTGGAGGACAAAAACAATGAAAGATGAGACCATAATTTGCCGATGTGAAGATATCACCTGGGGGGAAATCAGACAGGCTTTAGAAAAAGGTTATACTACCTTTGATGAAATTAAAAGGATTACCCGGGCGGGGATGGGGAGGTGTCAGGGCACCACTTGCCTCTGGATTATCTTAAAAGAAATCGCTAAGTTTTATCATAAGAAGATAGAAGAGGTAGCCGTACCAACCTTTAGACCTCCCACCAAGCCGGTAAAATTAGGGACTCTGGCAGGTGATGATGGTGATTAAAAGAGCAAGTGTGGTAATAATTGGTGGAGGAATAATCGGTTGCAGCATCGCCTATAATTTAGCCAAGATGGGATGTAAAAATATAGTATTGTTTGAGAAAAATTCTCTGGCCAGTGGTGCTACCGGTAGGTGTGCAGGAGGAATTAGACAGCAGTTTGGGACTGAGATGAACTGTATCCTGGCTCGGGAGAGTATAAAAATATTCGAGAATTTAAGTCAAGAACTGGATTATGATATCGAACTGAATCAAGGCGGATATCTGATGCTGGCTTATACCGAAAAAGAAGTCAATCAGTTTAAGAAAAATGTAGCTTTGGAACAATCATTAGGCATTGATGCCAGATTCATCACCGTGGAAGAGGCCAAAGAGATTGTACCTCCTTTAAATACGGAAGGGGTATTAGCCGTAACCTTCTGTTCTACCGATGGTCATGTCAATCCCTTTAATACAAATTTTGCTTATGCGGAGGCTGCTCAAAGGTTAGGGGTAAAGATTTACAATTTTACTGAAGTAAAAGAAATTAAAACCGAAAATAGTAGGATAGTTTCGGTCAGTACAGACCGGGGAGAAGTGCTCACTCCTATTGTAATAAATGCCGCCGGTGGTTATTCGGGAGAAATAGGGAAAATGGCGGGAGTGGAAATACCGGTATATTCCCAAAGGCATCAAATTTTAATCACTGAACCGGTTGACCCTCTATTCAGACCGATGCTGATGTCCTTCTCTCGTAATTTTTACTGTCAGCAGACTCCTCACGGAAGTATCATCATGGGTTTTGGTGATCCCAATGAACTTAAAGGTTACGATATAGGTTCAAGCTGGCAGTTTGCCCGGGAGATGGCCCAAAAGATGACCGCGGTTGTTCCTTTATTAAAAGAAGTGAGTATGGTAAGACAATGGTCAGGTCTATATAACATGAGTCCTGATTCTCAGCCGATCGTGGGTGAGCATCCCCAGGTAAATGGCTTTTATCTGGCAGTAGGTTTCAGCGGTCATGGACTTATGCTGGCTCCTGTAACTAGCCGGCTTATGGCAGAGTTAATACTTAAGGGGCAGACTTCCATTCCCATTGATAAATTAGATATAGGCAGATTTGAACGGGGTGAACTGATTATCGAACCCTCAGTAGTATAAGAAATAAAATAATAAAACTTATTTCATTCAATAAAAGAAGGATTTTTTAATTTTTTATAGAATATATATAATAGTATTATTATTAAAAATGGGGTCAGGTCTCAACATTTGACATAACATTTTATGCTATTTTTTAGCGGCAAGTTATGTCAAATGTTGAGACCTGACCCCAACACCCATAATTTTGTGAGTGACTATACTTACAGAAAAAAGGAGGTGAAGAGATTTTTTAAATAACTATATAATAGAAGTTACTTCTAATGTTATGGCTAATTAATTTGCTAAAATGATCTGTTTTTTTATTTTAAAATAATTAAAGGAGAATTGAAATGAAAAGAATAAAATTTTTGTTAGTTATTAGTGTGTTAGTATTGGCTCTTGGCATAGCTTCTTTGGGAGTGATGGCTGCTGATAAGCCACCGGTGGTCATTGGTCTTCAAGCTCCAATTACTGGTGCAGCAGCAATTGAAGGTGAAATGGCTAAACAGTCTGTAGAAATTGCAGCTCAAATTATCAATGAAAAGGGTGGAATTTTGGGTGGCAGAATGATTGAAATTAGAGTAGTTGATGATGCTTGTGAACCCAAACAAAGTGCTTTAGCAGCAACGAAGTTAACATCTCAGAAAGATGTAGTTGCTGCTATTCAAACCTAC
>JAKLPU010000131.1:0-4273 GCA_022013755.1 Candidatus Atribacteria bacterium
AATTTTGCAAAATTGTTTTAAAGTGATATAATGAAGTTGCAAAAAATGTATTTTTTTTAAATTACTTTTTGGGTCTTTTGGGAGATTTAGCTTATGAGAATAACTAAAAGACAGAAAGAATTTTTACAATCGTTAATTGATTTATACCAACAGAAAGACACTCCCATCCATTATTCAGAAGTCGCCCAAAAAATGGGAGTAAGCAAGTGGACTGCCTATGATATGTTGCAATTACTCCACAAAGAAGGTTTCCTGGAAGTAGAGTACTTAATCCCGGAATCAGACAATTATAAATGGGGAAAATTAGGCCGTTCTACTATAACCTTCTTCCCTACTAAAAAGGGATACTCCGTCTCTAATCTTCCCCAAAGAAACCTTCCCACAAAAGCAGCCGAGCTTAATAAATTAAAAAAAGAAATTATTCAAAAATTTGTGGAAATTAAAGGAAAGTATAACCTAAAAGACCTGTTTAAAGAAGCATTAAAAACCAAATCTCCCCTTATTTTTTGTGCTTGTGTATTACTTATTTTAACCCTTCTCATTAAAAAAATTACCGAGGGAATAGCTGAGATAAAATTATTAAGCCAAGTAATTCCTCACGATGCAACAAGCACCTATATTGAATTAGCTCTAATTGTCTTTGTAGGAATGTGTTTTGGAGTTCTAACCAAATATATAAATAATATTCCAAAATATATTACCGGTCCAAATAATAATCTTAACGAATATGCAGATTACATTCAAACTTATAACCAATATGTTTCTCATATGGATAAAGAAGAACAAAGTTCTTTACTGGATTTCTTAAAAGAAACCCTTGATGAAATAAGTACAAAAAACAAAGAGTAAATTTTCCAAATTATTTTAGAATTTTATTTTTAGGAGGGAAATACCATGGATTATATGGAAAAATTTAAAAATTACACTACCAAACAGACTGTAAATCTTATTATGAAAGCCTTAAGTAATACTTCTGATGAGAATCTTATTCGGCTAACCTATGCTGCAGAAAGAATCGCTCCTAAATTCAAACTCAAAATAGGAAAAGTCAGAAAAATGTTTGAGGACAAAGCTCCTGCTTATTTTCTTGCCCAAAAAGTATTAAAGGAGATCCACCCTAATGTTCGGGATAAAATAGTATTAAATTTTATGATTAATTATATTTTGCTGGGGCCAAAAAATAGAGAGAATTATGAAAAAAAAGAAGGTATCCCCTGTCCTGCTACTATAGTTATCAGCCCTACTATGAGATGCAATCTTAGATGTATAGGGTGTTATGCCGGAGATTATTCTAAAAAAGATGACCTCCCTCTTGAATATGTGGATAAAATTATAACTGAAGCCAAGGAAATGGGAACTTATTTCTACGTTATTTCCGGAGGTGAGCCTTTTGTTAGAGACGATATGTTAGATATCTATAAAAAACATCATGACGCAACTTTTATGATTTACACCAATGGAACCTTTATAGATAAAGATATGGCTTTAAAACTACAAGAATTAGGTAATGTTGCCCCGGCTATAAGTGTAGAAGGATTAAAAAAGGAGACTGACCAGCGCCGAGGAAAAGGGGTATGGGAAAAAGTAATACAGGCCATGGATAACTGTAAGGAAGCCAGACTAATTTATGGTTTTTCTATTACTCCTACTAAACACAATACTGAAATCGTCTACAGTGATGAACTTATGAAATTATTAACCGAAGAAAAAGGCTGTGCTTTTGGTTGGTGCTTTACTTACATCCCTATTGGTAAAAACCCTGATGTGAGCTTGATGCAGACTCCGGAACAAAGACTTTATGGTTGGAGAAGAGTCAACTATCTGAGAAACAGGTACCCGGTCTTTATCGGGGATTTCTGGAATGATGGAATGCACGTAAATGGCTGTATTGCCGGAGGCCGCCAATCCGGATATTTACATGTAAATGTAAAAGGAGATTATGAACCCTGTGTCTTTACCCACTGTGCTACTCATAATGTAAGAAATACCACATTAAGAGAGGCTCTGGCTTCTCCCTTATTTAAGGCCATAAGGAAAAGACAACCTTATTCTGATAATTTAATGTTACCTTGTATGATTATTGACAATCCCAAGGTGTTAAGGGAAGTCGTCAATGAATGCAATGCTTACCCTACACACGGCAACGCTCATACAATATTAACCAAGTGCGCAGAACATCTGGATAAATACTCGAAAGAATATAGTGAACTTTCTAAACCTTTCTGGGAAAAAGTATATATCAGAAAAGAGGGTATGCCTAAAACAATCCCTGAAAAACTTGAAGAAGTGAAAGACCTGATAGAAGAAATAAAAAAATAAAAGATTATATCTTTTCTGCCCTTTGAGATATGGTCATACCAAAGATTATCAACAATCCTCCTGCCCAGGCAATAACACCTACTTTCTCTCCTAAGAGGAAGTAGGCAAACATCGCTGCAAATATCGGTTCCCCGGAAAAAATAATAGCGGTTTTAGTGGCAGTGGAATATCTTTGAAATCTATTTTGCATATAGAAAGCCAGAGCGGTAGCAAATATTCCGGTTATCACAATCGACCACCATATATCAGATGAATAGGAAAGATGGATAGCTGGTCTTTCAAAAATTAAAGCCATTAATAAAGATAATACGAAAACTACCGTTATTTGAGTAATCGCCAAAAGAACATAATCTAACTTTTTACTAAATAACCCCACCGATATAATGTGTATTGCAAAGGAAAAAGCACATAATAAAACTAAAAAATCCCCTAAATTAAAACTAAAGCTGCTGTTGTAATTTAGAAACCATAAACCGATAAATGCTAAAATTACTCCTATAACTGAATTTCGACTGACTTTCTCCTTGATGAAAAGATGGGAAATAATGGGAACTAAAACTACAGAAAAACCGGTAATAAAACCGGCTTTGGTTGCTGTAGTGTACTTTAGCCCCACAGTCTGAAGGGCATAACCTAAAAAGAGGAAAACCCCAATTAAAGAGCCCTTCTTTAAAATCATTATATTGATTTCTTTCATCCTCTTCCAGAATATTAATATTAAAATCAGGGCAGCCAATAAAAATCGGTAAGTTAAAAAAGTATAAGGCGTGATTGAATTAATAACCCCTTTAATCAAGGCAAAGGTAGAGCCCCATATAATTACTATTATTAATAAATAAATTTCTGCTTGAATCCCTTTCATATTTTCTCTTTTCTTTCTCTTTAAAATAATTACAATACGACATTCACAACTTTATATATCTTTCTGAAACCAGCCATTTTCTAATCCCTCTTCCTTAAAAGCCCGTAAGGCCTCTCTATATTCTTCCCTATTTATCCTTCTGGATAGGAGAGGAAATTGGCCAGCCTGGTAAGCCGGAAAATATTGTGCCATCAAGCTTATATAGGTATGAGGAGAAATATCCCGGGCAATAAAATGCATAATCTTTTTAGTGCCGCTTAAACCCTCAGGCAAAACTAAATGTCGAATAATTAATCCCGAACGAGCTACCCCGGTCTCGTCTAATGCCAGATCTCCCACCTGTCGATGCATCTCCTTTAACGCCTTCTTCATTATTTCAAAATAATCAGGGGCAGATGAATATTTCCTAGCTATCTCATTATCAGCATATCGGGCATCAGGTAGATATATATCCACGACACTATCAAATAATTTCAAAGTATTTACAGAATCATAACCACTGGTATTATAAACTATGGGAATGCATAAACCCATTTTAATAGCCAATTTAAGACTCTTTAATATCTGGGGTACAAAATGGGTCGGAGTAACTAAATTGATATTATGACATTTTCTCTTCTGTAAAGCAAGCACAATTTTAGCCAATTCTTGTAAGGTAACTTTATTGCCATTTCCTAACTGGCTTATGGGATAATTCTGACAATAAACACACTTTAAATTACAGTTGGTAAAAAATATGGTGCCAGAACCGAAGTTACCCACCAGGGGCGGTTCTTCCCCAAAGTGAGTATTATAACTGGAGACTATCACCTCTTCATCTGAACGGCAGAAACCCCTTTCTCCTTCTAAACGGTTCACCCCGCATTTATGAGGACATACCTCACAAGAGGAAAGTAATTTATAAGCCTTCCCAATCCGTCTATCAAATTCTTCTTCTTTTATATTTAAATATCTCGGATATTTTAATTTTCTTATCAATTTGTAATTTTTTCACCTAAAGATAATTTAATACCTCTTCTAAGGAATCTAACTGTAAATAATTTGCTGATAGAGGCTCTTCTTCCTCAAATTTCCAGCTTAAGTAAGGAATAA
>JAKLPU010000132.1:0-4297 GCA_022013755.1 Candidatus Atribacteria bacterium
AGAATGATATTTTGAAGTAACTAATATGATTGATTCTATTTCTCTATTATTCCTTATATACTCCCTAATGGTCAGGGCTTCATCCTGCGTACTTCTGGAATTACCTTCGAGGATTAATACATCTTCCTCCGGAATTCCTAAATCTATTGCAGCCATCTTGCTTAACAGAGTATTTCCATAAACTTGTAATCCTCTATTTACAATAATATCCTTGGCAGCAATATAACTATTAATTAGAACAATTTTATCAGAATAGCCTTCATTATATAAATCAACTGCCTCTAGAATTCGATCATACACGCTGCCCATGAGAACTACAATAATATCGCTTTCTTTCACTTCATCATTCACTACCAACCATTGACCTAAATTAGGCACAATAAATATGCTTAAAAAAATAAAAAAAGCAAGAAGTATGACCAAAACAGGTAATATCTTCTTGCCGGTAAATTTATTATATCGTTTCATTCTCACTTTATCCCTTGTCATTACTATCCCTTTTCTGCTTGCTCTGCTAAATCTTATTTATGTATTGTATTTCTTTTCTTTTCTTTCTTTTTCTTTTCTTCACTCGATGCTCGATACTTGATACTTGATACTGTTTTTCACTCGATACTCGATACTCGATACTCGATACCTGATACTCGATACTGTTTTTCACTATTCACTAACGACTAATTTAGCCCCCTTTTTATTTTTCACTTGCTAACTATATTCTTCTCTCTTTATCTTATTTGCTATAAAGACTTACTCTTTAGCCAATTAAGTATTTCTTTTTTAAAAGCCTTGAAAAGTTCTAATTTTTCCAACAAATATTGATATACTCTCCTGCGGTCGATTTCCCCGTATTCGTGAACTAATATGTTTCTAAAACCTGCTATACCCTCTAATCTTGAGGCTAAATTTTCAGAAATAATCTTTTTTCTAAAAAGAATAGAAACTGCTTCTTGATTATCTTCCGGTTTCTCCCAGGCTTCCTCAATAATCACTAAATTTAAAGTATCCAGGACCACTTGACAGCTTAATTGTAAGTAACGCTCCGCCAATCCATAAAGATGAAAGTCTTCCAAAAATTCCTCTAGGCTTTTTATTTCTTTTTTTAATTTCTTAAGATTGCTAAGGTATCCATCTAATTGTTGCAACTTTTCGAAGATTTTTTGCCTGGTTATCTCGCTCATAGGTCCTCCTTAAGAGACCTTTGGAGGTAGGCTTCATTGTATTCTTTAATAAAAGGTCGAAAATCATAATATTCCTGCATAGTTTTTAATTCAAAGTCAATCCTCTGGGCATGATCTCTCTCCAAAATTATCTCTCCTTCTTTAATAATAACGAATTTGAAAAATATTGATCTTATTTCATTAAGAATAATTACCTCAACCCTCTTTTTTAAAAGGGATTGAATCTTCTCTATTAAAAAAAGACGTTTTTTAAAAAAATCTTTGACCTCTTTCTCCTCAAGGTAAAAAGCCAGATCTATATCGCTTTCTAAATTGGCCTTTCCCAAAGCCATCGAGCCAAAAAAATAACCAAAAAGAATTCCTTTTTCTTCTTCCAAAAATAATTTTAATTTATCTTCAATTTTAAAAATATCCTTCTCCATAGTTTATCTACCTTTCCATAGTTCATCTACTTTTACGACCCCTACGTAATTATAACACATACTAAAAAATTAAAATAACAAAATAAAACCCAAGTAATCCCAAATGTCATTGCGAGAAGCGACGCGACGAAGCAATCTCTACCCCAACCGTAGGACAGGCGTCTCGCCTGTTGTTCCTTGCATTTCTCCGAGGCCCAAAAAGAACTCTCCGGAATAAAAGTAGAGTTGGGCTCGCCCCGTTAAATGATTTATATTTATAAGGGGAAAAATTGAATAAAACCATTATTTAAAAGGGGACAAGATACTTTTAATTTTTAATAATAAAAGTATTCTGTCCCCTTTTTCTTCTTTTCGTCTTAAAACCAAAAACTTTTTCCCTTTTTTACTAGTTTGGAAATATTATTATTAGTAAACTTCATCATGACTGCCGATATCAATCAATAATACTTCATCTTTTTTTATAAATTTAAAGATTATCCGACAATCATATAAACAACTAAATACCCACAAGCCCTTAAGTTTACCACTTAGCTTATGAGTCTTTAACTGAGGATCAAAAGGATCTTTTATAAATACCTCAAAAGCATCCCAGAATTTCTTTTTATACTCATCATTGTTTTTTACTTTTCTTTTATAAGATCTCTTAAAACCTTGATCCCAAATTACTTTAATCACTTTCTAAATCCTTATATAATTCTTTTATGTCTCCTATCTTGGAATTTCCCTTTCTTAGGTTAGTCATCGCCTCTTTAGCTCTTTTAGCAATAGCCACTCTTTTAGCCTCTATTAGCTGTTTTCTAATTACCTCTACTGCATATTCTTTATCATCAAGTGGTAAATGGTTAAATTCTTCAATTATTTTATTTAATGTTGCAACATTCATAGTTCTAAACCCCCTCTTATTCTTTATCCCCTCTCCTCTTTCGCTCCTTCTTCTCGTTCAAACATTCCTAAAATTTTAAAACAAGTTAATCCTTTTGCTTAATATCTCTTTTTATATTTATTATAACACAAATTAATTGCGATGGAGTGAAACGACTGAAGTAATCTCTACCAAAAACCAAAAACGAATAACGAAAAACCATATTTATATCCTGAAACTCGTAACCTGAAACTTCTCTCTTTATCTTTTCCTCACTAAATACCAAATACCAACGACTAAATACTATTCGATTTCTCCCTTGACAATAAAAATAATAATGTTATTATGTAATAAATAGATGTCCTAATTAGACGGAGGTATATTATGACTACTCAAGAAAAAGTAACTATTTCATTACCCAAAGATTTAATCAATACCCTAAGAGAAATGATTCCTGATAGAAAGAGAAGTAAATTTATTGCTGATTTATTAAAAAAACAATTCCAAAAGCAAAAGGAACAAACCCTAATAAAAGCTTATAAAGATGCTTACGATGAAATAAAAACAGAAAATCAAGAATTCGAGGGGACTATAAATGACGGGATATCCTAAAAAAGGAGAAATATATCTGGTAAATTTTGACCCCACTGTTGGGCACGAAGTAAATAAAATAAGGCCTGCTTTAATTTTATCTAACGATATTCATAACCAATATTCGCCCTTAATTACTGTTGCTCCCTTATCTTCTAAAACAAATAAGGTATACCCTTTCGAAATATATATTTCAAAGACCATGGCAGACTTACACGAAAATTCCAAAATAATGATTATACAGCTTAGAAGCATTGATAAGAAAAGGTTAATAAATAAAATAGGAAATATTGAAGACCAGGAAACTATAAACAAAATAAACCAAGTGATTACTGAACATTTTGATTTATAGGACTTTGCTAACTATACTATCTTTCTAACTAAAAACTAAAAACTGTTTTTCTTGCATTTTTTTTCTTTTTCTTTCTTCACTCGATACTCGATACTGGATACTCGATACTGTTTTTTCCTCGATACCCGATACTATATACTATTTCTCTATCCGCTAATTTTAAATTACTACGGCTGTTGTTCTTTATTTTTTCACTACATCTCTAAATTCTACATTAACTCGTTTATCTAATATACGAGCAAGTTTAATCAATGTTTGTAGAGAATAACTTTTGTTACGAATATTCTCTAATCGTGATATTGTTTGCTGAGTAGTGTGTAATCGTTTAGCTAATTCCTTTTGAGTTAACTTATTGTTTTGTCTAATCTTAGCTATTTGAATGGACAAAGAGGCATAAACCTCTTCTTCATCAAACGCTTCGCGAAATTCTGGATCCTTTAATTCTTCTTCTAAATAATCTTTAAGCCTTACTGTACCTTTCATGATTACATCAATCTCCTTTGCTTCTTTGTAAAAAATCTTGCATTATTTGCTCTGCTCTTTTAATCTCGCCCTCAGGAATCCTATCAGTCTTCTTTAAAAAACCAAGGGTGATAATAATTCTCTTACCAAAGAAAAAATATAAAAAACGATATTCGCTTGAACCAAAACTTACCCTAAGTTCTCTAATCTTGCCTCTTATTATATCTGCATAAGGCCTTGGTAAATTTGGCCCTTCCTTTTCAAGCTTTTCTATCCATTTTACGACTTTTGCTCTAACCTTTGTTTGAAGTTCATTTAAAAACTCAGTTGTAAAACATCTTTCTTTTCTATCCTTGTAAAATTCTACTTCGTACATATATTATTCCTTAGTTTAAAATATACACTATTTATGGTGTATTGTCAACTTTTC
>JAKLPU010000014.1:0-4368 GCA_022013755.1 Candidatus Atribacteria bacterium
TATAAAAGAGTAAAGATGTAGCTGACTTAAAATAAGAAATTAGTCATTAGTGAATAAAAATAGCGTAGAGCGTAGAGCGTATAGCGTATAGAATTAGTTAGCTTGTTAGTTAGTTACCTGGTTAGCTAGTTTAATACTAATAATTTGTTAACCAATTAACTAAGTAACTAATTAACAAATCGAGATATATAATAAATTATAAGAAATATGAAAATAGATGATTATTACAGATGGATAATATAGGGAAATTTGGAGAAGATATAGCTTCTAAATATTTAGAAGAAAAAGGCTACAAAATTAAAGAGAGAAATTATCGTACCTTCTTGGGAGAAATAGATATTATCAGTGAATATAAGGGAAATATTATCTTTGTGGAAGTAAAAACCAGGCGTTCTGATAAGTTTGGATATCCTGAAGAAGCAATAAACTTTAATAAACAACGAAAAATAATTAAAAATGCTTTATGTTATTTAGCTAAATACAATCTTTGGGAGAAAAATTATTGTTTCGATGTAATATTGGTCAGCATTTCTAATCATAGGGATATAGAAAAAATAAATCATATTAAAAATGCTTTTTACCTCGATAGTAAATATGCCTTTTAATTAATAATAAATACGGTAAAAGTAGGTGTTTTTTTGTTATCCAAATTATATAGTGCGGCTATATTCGGAGTAGAAGCTTTTATGGTAGAAATCGAAGTTGATATTCATCCAGGATTGCCTTCGTTCAATATCGTAGGATTGCCCGATACGGCTGTTCAGGAATCCCGAGAAAGAGTTAGAGCCGCCATAAAAAATACTGAATTCGAATTTCCTATGCAGAGAATTACGGTAAATCTTGCTCCAGCGGACATCAAAAAAGAAGGTCCTATTTTTGACCTATCTATTGCTCTGGCAATTTTAGTTGCCAGTAAGCAAGTTAAGCCAGATCAATTAAATGAATATCTAATTATGGGTGAATTATCTTTAGATGGAAGTATAAAACCGGTAAATGGTGTGCTTCCCATTGCTTTGATGGCAAAAAAAATAGGTAAAAAAAAATTGCTTATTCCTCAAGCAAACGCTAAGGAAGCAGGGATAATTAAAGAATTAAAAGTATTTCCTGTTAATTCACTTTACGAAGTAATTGAATTTTTAAATAAAAAAATATCCATTGAACCGGTATTCATAGATTTAGAAGATATTTTTCGACTAAGCGAAAACAGTCTAATAGATTTTTCTGATGTTAAAGGACAGGAACACGCTAAAAGAGCCTTCGAAGTAGCGGCAGCTGGAAGTCACAATGTTATAATGATTGGTCCACCAGGTTCCGGAAAAACCATGCTGGCACGCAGGCTTCCAACCATCCTTCCTTCTTTAACACTGGAAGAATCTATAGAAATTACTAAATTATATAGTATTGCCAATTTACTTCCACCGGATACCCCTTTGGTTACAGAGAGACCGTTTAGGGCTCCGCATCATACTATAAGTAATGTTGGATTAATCGGAGGAGGCAAGACGCCCAAACCAGGAGAAATTAGCTTGGCCCATAATGGTGTACTATTTTTAGACGAATTACCGGAATTTTCCCGAAGTGCTTTAGAATCTCTACGTCAACCCCTGGAAGACGGGATAGTCACTATTTCACGCTCTCTTAGCTCTGTTAGTTATACTTCTTCTTTTATGTTGATATCTTCCCTAAATCCCTGTCCTTGCGGTTTTTACGGTGATCCGGTTAAGGTTTGCACTTGTAGTTCGTCTCAAATTGTTAAATATCGTTCAAAAATATCGGGGCCGTTATTAGATCGAATTGACATTCATATTGAGGTCCCCCGGATAAATTGTCGAGAAGTCATGGAGAAGGATTTTGAAGAAAACTCTTTTACCATAAGAGAAAGAGTGGAAAGAGCAAGAAAAATACAAAGAGAAAGATATTGTGAAGACAGTATTTTTTGTAATGCTCAAATGACCAAAAAACAGATTAAAGAATATTGTAATATTGATGACAATGCTAAAAATTTACTTTACAAGGCTATGGAAAAGTTAAATTTAAGTACTCGAGCTTATGACCGTATATTAAAAGTAGCCCGAACCATAGCTGATTTAGAACAATCAAAGAAGATAGAAATTTCTCATTTATCTGAATCCATTCAATATAGAAGCCTTGACCGTAAATTATGGCTGTATTAGTTATGACCAAAGTTTTCAAAATATACAATTATTTATATAAATAGGCGGTGTTATAATTATGATAAAAAAATTGGCTACCTCAATCTTAGATGTAGATTTTACCTGTTTGAAAAGAGAATTAAGAAAGATAGAAAGCGGAGGAGCAGACTTAATTCACTTAGACATTATGGATGGAAATTTTGTACCGAATATTTCCTTCGGGCCCAGGATAGTAGAATCAATTAAAAGCATAACCTCTCTTCCCTTAGAAGTTCATCTGATGGTAGAAAAACCGGAGAATCATATTAAATCATTTATTGATGCGGGTGGAGATATTATAATTGTACATTACGAAACTTCTAAACACCTTGACAGGCTTATCCAAACTATTAATGAGGCTAATGTAAAATCTGGTATTGCTCTAAATCCGGCAACACCTCTAAGTGTTATTGAATATTTAACTAATAAAATAGATTTCTTATTATTAATGACAGTTAATCCGGGTTTTGGAGGGCAGAATTTTATCCCGGAGATGATTACTAAAATAGAAAAAGCGAGAAAAATAATAGATAATCAAAAAAAATCAATAAGCTTAGAAGTTGATGGCGGGATAAATTTAGATAATATTTCTGATGTAATTAAAGCTGGAGCAGAAATAATTGTGCTTGGTCAAATAATATCTAAAAGCGCAAATCCTGAAATGACCATAAAGAAAATAAAAAACATTTTAAAATAGGAAAATAAGATTAAGAAATGGGAGTGTCTATTTTGAGAAAACCTATTGTTGCTATTATCGGAAGGATGAATGTAGGAAAATCGACCTTATTTAATAGAATCACTAAGAAAAGAACCGCTATTGTGGAAAACGAACCTGGGATTACCAGAGATAGGATATATGCAGAATGTGAATGGAAAGGGAAGCAATTTACTCTGGTAGATACCGGAGGTGTGGATTTTATAAAAAAGGAAGAAATGCAAAAAAAAATAACTGTTCAGATTGAATTAGCTATTGAAGAGGCAGACTTAATTATATTATTGGTCGATGTCAAAGAGGGAATAAATCCGGATGATTTTAAAGTAGCTAAAGCGATTAGAGAAAAAAATAAATCAAGTATCCTGGTAGCCAACAAGGGAGATGTAAAGGGAAGTGAATTAAAATTATATGAGTTTTACGAATTAGGATTTGGAGACCCCTATATTATTTCAGCAGAACACGGCTTAAATATTGATGATTTATTAGATAGAATAATATCTTATATTTCAGAAATAAAAATAGAATCGGAAGAAGAAGAAAATATTATAAAAGTATCAATTATTGGAAAACCCAATGTAGGAAAATCAAGTTTATTAAACCGTATTTTAGGAGAAGATAGAATAATAGTCAGCGAACATCCCGGTACCACCAGAGATGCTATTGAGATAATTTTTAAACATAATTCATTAAAATTAATATTTATCGATACCGCAGGCCTGAGGGACAAGGCGAAACCGAAAGAAGATATTGAATATTACAGTACATTAAGAACTTTTGAAGCGGTACATAATTCAGATATAGTATTATTAATATTGGACTCTACTCAGGGAGTTAGTATGCAAGATAAAAAAATAGCAAATTATATTCAAAAAGAAAGAAAAGCATGCATTATAATATTAAATAAATTTGATTTAATTAAAGATAATATAGATAGAAAATTATTTATTGATGAGATAAAATATGAATTGTCTTTTTTAAAAAAATCTCCCATTATAATGACTTCTGCCATAACAAGTTATAATATTGATAAAATTATTTCAAAAATTAAAGAAGTTGCCTTACAATATAGTAAAAAAATCCCTACTTCGGTATTAAATGTTTTTATAAGAGAAGTTATTTCTAAAAATCCTCCAAAATATGTAGTGGGGAATACCCTAAAAATTAAATACGCTACTCAAACAGGGATAAAACCACCTACATTTCTATTGTTTGTAAACAATCCTAAATTAATGTATACTTCTTATCATAAATATTTAGAAAATAAATTTTATGAAACCTTTGGTTTTGAAGGCTCACCTGTAGTTATCGATTTAGTGAAAAAAAAGGGGGAGAGGGAAATATAGTATGAAGATTGCTTTAATAATTATAAGCTGTTATCTTTTAGGTTCCATACCTTTTGGCTATATTGTTGGTAAACTGTTTAAGAAAGTAGATATAAGAGAATTCGGAAGTGGAAATATA
>JAKLPU010000133.1:0-3465 GCA_022013755.1 Candidatus Atribacteria bacterium
AAATTAGTAAATATCGGAGAAGCCGTAGGAGTTATTGCAGCTCAATCTATTGGAGAACCAGGGACACAATTAACTTTAAGGACTTTTCATACAGGAGGAGTCAAAATAACCGGTGAAGATATTACCTTGGGACTTCCACGAGTAGAACAACTTTTTGAGGTGAGAAAGCCAAAAAAACAGGCAGTAATCAGTGAAATAAATGGAATAGTAGAGGAAATTATTACTGAGAACAATTATAAGAAGCAGGTAATAGTTAATCCTGAAACATCAAAAGAAAATAAAGACGCCATCGAAGAAAAGAAAAAGATCTATAATATTCCCACTAATTTAAGGTTAATAGTAGAAAAAGGACAAAAAATCAGAGCTGGAGAAAGACTGACTGTCGGATTTATTGATCCCCATGACATTTTAAAGATTCAGGGAATTAAGGCAGTTCAAGAATATTTATTAAAAGAAATACAGGCAGTATATAGATCACAAGGGGTTAAAATCAGTGATAAACATATCGAGACAATCATTCGTCAAATTGCTCGTTTAAATATGATTTATGTGAGATCAGCTCGTGATTCCGAGTTGCTATCTGGGGAATTAGTATATGTATCAGATTTTGAAAAGGCTAATAAAAAGGTAGTAGAAAAAAATGAAGAAATTAGCAAGAAGAACAGAAAATTATTAGAAAATAAAAAAACTATCTTTTCATTGGTAAATGTTAAAACAGGTGAGGTAATAGTTAAAGAAGGAGAAGTGATTACTAATAAAATTATACCTAAAATTGAAACCAGCGATTTTACTACATTGATAGTTGAAGATCAAGAAAATAAACAATTGACTATTGCTAAAGGAGAAAATTCCTTTATAGAAAGAATAACTGGCAATATTTTGGTTGGTTGGATTAAAGATAATATTCAAGAAGACAAAACTGAAACAGACAATCTAAGTGATTCTAAGATAAAATTTAATGAGGTCATTAGCAAAGAAATGGGAGTAGAAATTGCTAATAGTGATATTAGAATAATAAGTTGTGCTGCGCCAGATATTTACGAAAAGATAGAAGACAGGATTATTGCCGCAGATATTATTAATCCAGAAGATTCTCAAGTTTTAGTGAGTGCGAACAAGCAACTTACTTCCTCAGAAGTGGGTAAGATCATAAAAACCAAGGTAGATAGAATAAAGGTATGGAAAGAAATTAAGGAGATATCCGTAAGAGACGGGCTGATCAAATCAATTAAAGATGAAATTATTGGCCGACCCATTGGCGAAGATATTAAAGATCCAGTAAGCGGAAATATTATCGCAGCTAAGGATCAAATAATAAGTAAGAATTTAATTAAAAAAATATTATTATATAAATTAAGTGAGCTACCATTGGAAGACGGAAGATATTTTTCTTTAGAAGGCAGAACTTTAGAATTCCTTTACGACAATGCAGTAGGTAAAATTGCTGCTTTAGATATTTTTGATGCGGAAACAGGCGAAGTTATAATTAGTGGAGGTAAAAAGATAACCAGAAACCATGCTACAGAAATTTGCATTAGACATTTGGATTTAATAAAGGTAAGAGCAAACAATAAGACCGAATGTATTAATATAATTGAAAATGTAGGGTTTATTAGAAGGAAGAAGTTTGTAGCAGTAGGAATGCCCATAATCCAAGGTATTACTCAAGCCTCCCTTTCTACTGAAAGTTTTCTGTCTGCCGCATCATTTCAGAGAACCACACATGTTTTAACTAATGCTTCTATCAAGGGGAAGGTAGATAAACTTTATGGTTTAAAGGAAAATGTTATTATTGGTAACATCATACCCGCAGGGACAGGTTTAAATAAATACGGAAGAATAGAAGTTGATTACTCACATGAGGAAGAAGAAAAAGTGGAAGAAATATTTAAAGAGGCAGAAGGAGAGCAGAGAGAAAAGAAGATAGATATATTTAGAGAAGAAGATGAAGATAGTAAAGAGAAAATGTCAGACCATACAACAGATGAAGAACCGGAGCTTAATTAGTCGTTAGTGAATAGTCGTTAGCACATGGTTAGCGTGGAGCGTACAGCGTTTAGCGTATAGTATCATAAACAGCATGCCTGTTATGTATTTTACGATTTTTTATATCGAATTTATTCGAGTTGAAACGGGTTTGATAAATCAAAACTGTACTTATTACCAATCAATATCTGTGGGATAGCTGAACGGTTATACAGTTAATTAGTTAACTGGTTTGTACTGATTTATTAACTAACTAACCAGGTAACCAACTAACTATATAACCACATGTATACGCTCTACGCTCTACGCTAAACGCTATACGCTAGTTTATGCGAGATACGAATATAGTTTTGTGCTTTATTATTAAATACTATTTACTATTTACAATATGCTAATTTATATACTAATTTAGCTTGACATCAAATACCGATGCTGTTAGAATATAAAAGTATTTTTATTTATAGGATGCTGATAAATTTAGGCAAAGGAAGGTGAGATATGCCTACCATAAACCAATTAGTAAGAAAAGGTAGAAAAAAGGTCTTTAAAAAATCTGATACGCCATCTTTACAGGGTAGCCCTTTAAAAAGAGGGGTATGCACCAGAGTTTGGACTATAACTCCCAAGAAACCTAATTCCGCCTTAAGAAAAGTCACCCGAGTAAGATTAACTAATAATATGGAGGTTACTGCATATATTCCCGGAATAGGGCATAATCTTCAAGAACATTCTATTGTGCTCTTAAGAGGTGGAAGGGTAAAAGATTTACCAGGAGTTAGATATCATATTGTCAGAGGAGTTATGGATGCTACTGGAGTAGAAAATAGAATGCAAGGGCGTTCAAGATATGGAACTAAAAAACAGAAGAAGGCAAGCAAGTAATAAATAAGTCGCTAGTCGTTAGTAAAATTATAGCGTACAGCGTTTAGCGTATAGAAATACAGTGATGAATAATGTGCAACAAGTTACAGGTTACAGGTTGCAGGTTGTAAGTTTTAAGTTTGAAAAAAGAAGTAGGGGCGTATTGCTATACGCTTTTACAATAAACTGAAATCCGAAAACCGTGAACTGAAAACCTTTATTAATACTCCCGACTTATTTAATTGGCTAACTAATTTAATTGGTCAATTGGAGAATCGGTCAATCGGTCAATTGAAAAACTATATACTAAATACTAATTTAAAAAGATAGAGGTGATAAATAATGTCCAGGAGAAGAAGGGCAGTAAAGAGAATAAATATACCAGATCCTGTATATCACGATAAAAATGTAGCAACTTTTATAAACAAGCTAATGTATGATGGTAAAAAAAGCATAGCGGAAGCAATTTTTTATCGGGCTTTAGATATAGCTGCTAAGAAAACAAAAAAGGAACCCTTGGAAGTATTTAATCAAGCTTTACAGAATGTTATACCAGTATTAGAGGTAAAATCAAGAAGGGTTGGAGGAGCCAGTTATCAGATCCCGGTTGAAGTAAGT
>JAKLPU010000015.1:0-9351 GCA_022013755.1 Candidatus Atribacteria bacterium
GGATTAAAGATTGCCAATGGACTGGTAATGCTAGGCCATGGGAATTTAATGTTAACTCTTTTCTTCACTATGATTGCTTCTATTTTATTAGGGATGGGACTCCCTACTACTGCAAAATATATAATTCTTTCTATCATGGCTGCACCTGCTTTAGTCGATTTAGGGGTAAACCCTTTAGCTGCCCATCTATTTATCCTTTACTTTGGAGTCATCGCTGATCTTACCCCGCCAGTTGCGGTAGCAGCTTATGCCGCAGCAGGAATTTCCGGCGGGAATTCTATGAAAACCGGTTTTATTGCCGTAAGATTAGCAGTAGCGGGATTTATGATTCCCTTTATATTTGCCCTTGATCCCGGACTGTTATTTATAAATAGTACGGTAGTTCATACTTTGGTATTGATTGTTACTTGTTTAGCTGGTGTATTAGCCTTGGGAGCAGCTGCTGGTGGATATCTTCTTGACCATGTTAATATATATGAAAGAGTTATATTAATTATTAGTGCACTTGCTTTAATAAGACCCGGGTTATTAACTGATGGAATAGGCATTGTATTATTAGCGGGAGTAATAGTCTTACAGAAGATAAGAATATCGAAGAAAGTTAAATTTGCATAGTTTAATTAAAAATAAAAGGTAAACACATCTTCTTGGTTTAATTGATTAAAAATGGTCGATATTTTAGGATATACTTAGCGGTATTTTAAAAAGTTGCGGTGATTATTTTTTGGATGACCCCCTTAATTTAATAATATTGATATTTGAAATTATCGCTTTATTAAGTTTTATAATATTATCTGCTTTTTTTTCCGGCACAGAGACCGCTCTCTTCTCACTTAATAAACTGCAATTAAAAAAAATGCAAAAAGAAGAAGAGAATAATTGGCGGGTAAAATTAATTATCCGTCTTCTTGATGATCCCCAAAGAACATTAATCTCTATTTTAACTGGGAATATGTTCGTAAACATTACGGCTTCCTCTTTGGCTACTTATTTAGCTATAAAACTTATTGGAAATATAGGTGTAGGTATAGCCAGCGGAATAATGATTTTTACCATACTTGTTTTCGGAGAAATTATCCCGAAATCATTAGCTGTTGCTAATGCCGAAAAAATATCCAAAAAAGTTGCTAGACCGATAGAAATAATTTCTATCGGGTTGTTCCCTCTAATAAAATTTTTCAAAATAATAATTAGTGCCCTATATTATTTTTCAAGAATGAAAAAGACTAAAGAGAAAAAAGAAATTACCGAAGAAGATTTAATAACTTTGATAGATATGGGTAAGGATGAGGGAGTGATAAAAGAAGAAGAGAAAAAGATGATTAGAAATATATTTGAATTTGGCGATACTACGGTAAAAGAAGTAATGATCCCCCGGGTAGATATGGCTTGCATCTCCTCTGATACCAAGTTAGGTTCAATATTAAAATTGATTAAAAAAATGGGACATTCGAGAATCCCGGTATTTGAAGAAACTATAGACAATATTATCGGGATACTGTATGCCAAGGATCTTTTAGGCATATATGAGCAATGGTATACTTCAAAGGAAAAGTTTGATTTAAAGGAGATAATAAGGGAGGCTTACTTTGTTCCGGAAAATAAGAAAATAGACGAACTGTTGGATATTTTTCGGAAAGATAGAATTCAAATTGCCATTGCTATTGATGAATATGGCGGGACAGTAGGATTGATTACCATGGAGGATGTGGTAGAGGAAGTAGTAGGCGAGATAATTGATGAATACGATAAAGAGATAAAATTGTATGAAATGATCGAAGGTAATACCGTAATTGCTGATGCAATAATAAGCATTGACAAGATTAATGAAATTCTAAACATCACAATACCTGAAAATGATTTCGAGACCCTGGGTGGTTTTATTTTTGATCTATTGGGCAGGGTGCCTAAGAAAAATGAAAAGATAAGGTATCGGAATTGTCATATGATCATAGAACAGGTAGTAAAAAATAGGATTAGAAGAGTAAAGATAGTAAAAGAACTACCACAGACCAAAAGTAATATTCCGGGTAAAGATTCATAGGAGGTAAGGAAATTTTGACAGATTTTTGGATTAAAGTTTGTCCTTTTATATTATTTATATGTATATTTATTGCTGCTTTTTTTTCCGGTACAGAAACTGCAGTTATCTCTACCAGTAAGCTGCATCTTAAATATTTAGCCAAGAGAGGGAATAAAAAAGCCATAATAGTGTCTAATTTAATACAAAAGCCCGATAAATTTTTAAGGGTGGTTCTAATCGGAACTAATATAGCAGTAATCGTAGCTTCTACGGTTTCCTCTGCCCTGGCAATGCATATATGGGGTGATAGAGGAGTAACTATTTCAATATTGTTTACCACTCTAATAATTTTAGTTTTTTGCGAGATAATTCCTAAAACCATTGCTCAAAATAATTCACAGAAAATTTCGCTTAAGGCAGCTTATTGTTTAAAAATTGCCTCTTACGTCCTTTATCCCATTGAAGTCTTTTTCAGTTGGATATCGAACTTTATCATTAGAATCTTTACTGGTAAGAAGTATGTACCTCTAAATGCTTTTTTCACTAAAAAAGATTTAAAATTAATTTTTGAAGTCGGCGAAAAGGAAGGCGTATTAGAGAAAAAGGAACAAAGTATGATTGAGAGAATTTTAAATCTAAATGATATTTTTGTTAAGAATGTAATGATACCCCAAAAGTATATGGTAGCTGTTGAAGAAAATACCTGCTTAGAGGAAGCAGTAAAATTAATGAAAAAAGAAGGTCTTTCCAGGGTACCGGTTTATCAGAATAATATAAATAATATCATAGGTTTTATTTATGCCAAAGACTTCCTTATCGGAGATTTAAAAAAGAAATTAAGTAAAAGTATAAATTTATTAGGTTTGATTCATCCGCCTTACTTGGTCTCAGAAAGTAAAAGAGTTACTACTCTTCTGAAAGAATTTCAGAGAAAGAAAGTTCATATTGCAGTAGTAATAAACAAAGAAAATAAAATATCCGGAGTAGTTACCATAGAAGATTTATTAGAGGAAATTTTTGGAGAGATAGAAGACGAATTTGATAAAGCTAAATAATTATAAAATAATTTTACAACTAAAGAAAGTGGATAAATTATGAAGAAAGAAATGTTGGGTAAATCATTTTTATGCGTGTTTATATGGTTATTTTTTGTTTTATTTACTCGTCTTACTATAAATAGTAATATTTACGCCAGCACTGTAAGACCCTTAGCCATAATGATCGGTAATTCACCCGAAGAAGTAATTCACCAAACTGGTCTGAATAAGGCAGATATAATTTATGAAGCAAATGTAGAGTATCCTTTTACCAGATTAATGGCCATATTTAATAATAGTGATGAGGTCATAGTAGGACCGGTCAGAAGCAGCAGGTATTATTTTTCCAGATTAGCTGTAGAGTGGTCTGCCATCTTTGCTCACTGTGGAGGGCAGAGCTTGAAGAGTGAAAGGATGGTTAATTTAGACCAGATGCTTTATCCTTCCCCTTATTGGCGGGATAAAAACGTTGGGGGATGGATAAATCTTTTTGCTAAAACCCAGAATATAAGAGAGAAGAGCAGAAAAATGGGTTTTCAGGAAAAGGTAAATTTGGATAACCATTTGTTCAGCCTAAGAACACTGAATCTATCAGGAGGGGATATCACTAAAATATCTATTCAATATAACCAAAAATATACTATATCTTACGAATATAAAGCCAATACTAATACTTATTTAAGGTACATAAATTCTAAGCCCCATCAGGATAGCAAAACCCTCGAATCTATAACTGCTTTCAATATAATAATCCAGTATGTTCCGGTTGAAGAAATACCCGGTGATGAAGAGGGAAGGCTGGAGGTAGGGGTGATCGGCGAAGGTATTGCCAAGATATTTTACGGAGGAAATTATTATTTAACGAAGTGGGTCAAAAAGTCTAAAGGCCACCCGACTGTATATTATGATAACCAAGGAAATGTTATCAACTTAAACCAGGGAAATATATGGATTCATTTGGTGCCAGAGGAAACAAAGGCGTGGTTTAAATAAAGAAGGTGAAAATACTGTGAAAGAAGAATTTAAAAAATTAATTAAAGAAGCAGAAAAGGCCAGAAAAAGGGCCTATACTCCCTA
The DNA here is from genome assembly GCA_022013755.1 of Candidatus Atribacteria bacterium. Taxonomy (GTDB): domain Bacteria; phylum Atribacterota; class Phoenicimicrobiia; order Phoenicimicrobiales; family Phoenicimicrobiaceae; genus Sediminicultor. The sequence goes on from JAKLPU010000015.1 coordinate 4,138, forward strand.
TTCTAAATTCCAAGTGGGAGCTGCTGTTCTCTGCGCTGATGCCAAAATATTTACCGGCTGCAATATTGAGAACGCATCTTTTGGTTTGACCGTATGCGCAGAAAGAGTCGCTATTTTTAAAGCTATTTCAGAGGGCTCAACTAAATTTGAAGCTATTGCTGTTATTGGTGATACGGATAAACCTTGTTCTCCCTGTGGCGCCTGCCGGCAGGTAATATCAGAATTTGGTGAAGACATTCCCCTGATTATGTCGAATTTAAAGGGAGATGTTAAGATTAAAAAAATAAAGGAATTGCTTCCTGAGGCATTTGGTAAAAACGATCTTTTATAGCGGAGATTATCTTATAGTATGTTGTATAAAACAGAAGGTATAGTCTTAAAAAGTATGGAGTATGAAGAAGCTGATAAAATTGTTAATATATACACCAAAAATTATGGTAAGATTACCGCCATTGCCAAAGGAGTCCGAAAGACAAAAAGTAAATTCGGAAGCAGTTTGGAAATATTAACTCACTCTGCCTTTTTGTTTTATAAAGGTAGAAATATTGATATTGTCAGTCAGGCCGAAATATTAGAATCTTTTTTCTCAGCAAGCAAAGAAGTTATTAAATTTGCTTTTGCTGCCAATTGTGTGGAAGTAGTTAATAAATTAACCGAAGAGCGGGAGATAAATATTGGTCTGTTTAATTTACTAAAAGAGGTTTTACATTATTTGAGGGAATCTAATGATCCAAAATTACTTACCTTGTCTTTCAAATGGCAAACTATGTCAATTTTAGGATATAGACCCTCACTTAATCATTGTTGCAGATGCAATAAAAGTGTAGAAGACCAAAAAGGGATGTATTTTAATATAAGAGAAGGCGGACTGGTGTGTAATAATTGCATAGTCAAAGATAAAGAAGGGTGTGTTAAAGTTTCTATTTATTTTAATAAATTAGTAAGGAAAATACTAATTACACCTTTATCTACTATATCAAATGCTACCATTCCTGATGAAAAAATAAAAGAATTAGAGAAAATAACTGATTTATATATAGCCTATCATTCGGAGAAAAGTTTTAAAACAGATAGATTTTTGAAATCTCTTTAACTGCTTAGTCGTTAGTAAGAAAAACATCTCGCTTTTAATTTCTTAACCAGCTAACCAGGTAACTAACTAACTTTCTGACCAACTTCTTACGCAATGCGCGATACGCTATAAGAGATAACAATAAGAGATAAGTCGTTGACAATTAAGGCTGATTTTGATATATTAACAAATAAAATATTGTCCCTCTCTCTAACAGATAATAGTTTTCAGAAAATCCCTATGAGAGGGAATTTCACTAGTAATTAAGAGCGAAAGAGATGTTAATATGGATTTTCAAGAGATAATTTTTAATTTACAGAAATTTTGGGGAGAACAGGGTTGTATCATTCAGCAGCCATATGATACAGAAAAAGGGGCAGGAACAATGAACCCAACCACTTTTTTAAGAGTATTAGGCCCTGAACCATGGAAAGTAGCTTATGTTGAACCATCTCGCAGGCCTGCTGATGGACGTTATGGAGAAAATCCCAATAGAGTACAACAACATTATCAATTCCAGGTTGTATTAAAACCTTCTCCTGAAAATGTGCAGGATATTTATTTTAAAAGTTTAAAAAGTTTGGGGATATCAAGAAAAGAGCATGATATAAGATTTATTGAAGGTGATTGGGAAGCCCCTACCCTGGGTGCCTGGGGATTAGGCTGGGAAGTATGGTTAGATGGCTTAGAAATAACTCAATTTACTTATTTTCAACAAGCTGGCGGGCTTGATTTAGATATTATTCCGGTTGAAATAACCTATGGGTTAGAGAGATTAGGTATGGTTATCCAGGATGTGAATAATGTTTTTGACTTAAAATGGGGTAAAAATATTACCTATAGGGACATACGCTATCAAGCAGAAGTAGAACAATCTAAGTATAACTTTGAAGAAGCAGACATACTGATGTTATTTAACCTCTTTAATATGTATGAAAAAGAAGCCAGAAGATTAATAGTAATAGAGCTGCCTTTACCGGCATATGACTATATATTAAAATGCTCCCATACTTTTAATCTATTAGATGCTCGAGGAGCAATTAGTGTTTCAGAAAGAACAGGATATATTTCCCGGGTAAGAAATATTGCCCGATTATGTGCAGAAGAATACGTAAAGCAGAGGGAAAGATTAGGTTTTCCCTTAATTAAGCAATAAAAGATCAGGCAGAGGATAAATTTAATGGAGAATGTAATTTTAGAAATTGGAACCGAAGAAATACCGGCGCAGTATATGGAGAATGCCCTAAAAGATTTAAATCAGTTAGCACAAAAATATTTAGAAGAAGCCAGAATAAATTATAAAGAAATAAAGGTTTATGGCACTCCCCGAAGATTAACATTATTCATCTTTCACATTAAGGAAAAACAGGAAGACATTTTTCAAAAGATTAAAGGACCTGCCTATTCAATTGCTTACAATAAAGATTCGCAACCCCAAAGGCCTGCCCTGAAGTTTGCCCAAAGCCAGGGGGTAAATGTTGAGGATTTAATAGTTGAAGATACCGAAAAAGGGAAATATATTTTTGCCCCCAAATCCATAATAGGCCAGCCAACTATTGAAATATTATCCCGGATATTTCCTAAAATAATAACGGGCATACAATTTCCTAAATCAATGCGCTGGGGAGAAAGATCATTGCGATTTATCCGTCCTATAAGATGGATACTTGCCCTGTATGGAAAAGAAATAATCAAATTCAATCTAAATGGTTTAGATTCTGAAAATATTACTTATGGTAATAGACTTTTGGCGCCTCAAAAAATCAAAATATCTTCTACTCAGGAATATTTAAAGAAGCTAGAAAAAAATTATGTAATAGTCGATCCCAAAATTAGAGAAAATATAGTTAGAACAGATATAGAACAGATAATTAAAGAAATTGGTGGGGAAAAAATAATAAATGAAAAACAGTTAAAGGAAATAATTTATTTAGTTGAATATCCCAATGCAATTTTAGGAAAATATGATAAAAAATATTTAGAATTGCCCAAGGATGTCTTAACTATAGTTATGGAAAAACATCAAAAATATTTTCCTGTTTTTAAAAACAAGAATGAACTACTTCCTCTATTTATTGTAATTATCAATAACTCCAAGAAGCATGCTTCTAAAATTAGAGAAGGCAACGAAAATGTTCTCAGAGCCAGGTTGGAAGATGCAAAATTTTTCTACCAGGAAGACCAGAAGATTCCTTTAGAGAAAAGGGCGGATAAATTGAAAAATGTTATTTTCCAGGAAAATCTGGGAAGCCTTTTTGATAAAACAGAGAGATTAGAATTGCTGTGTGACTACATTTCAGATAGTTTGCAGGTTGAACAGAAAGTGAAAAAAGATCTTTTAAGGTCTGCTCATCTGTGTAAAGCAGATTTGGTTACTGAAATGGTAAAAGAATTTCCAGAGTTACAGGGAATAATGGGGAAAGAATATTCAGTTTTATCGGGTGAAAGAAAAGAAGTAGCGGAAGCTATCTTTGAACATTATCTCCCTCGTTTTTCAGGGGATAGGTTACCCCTAACTAAAAGTGGTATAATTTTAGGGATTGCTGATAAAGTGGATAGTATTATTGGCTGTTTCCTAATGGGCTTAATCCCAACAGGATCACAGGACCCTTACGGATTGAGAAGACAATCTCGAGGACAAATTGCCATAATTTTGAAAAATAGCCTGCAAATTTCGTTAAAAGATATTATTTGGAAATCTTTATCCTTATACAAAGAAAGTGTTTCGGTGGAATTAAAAATTGATGAAAATGAGATGGTATCCCAGATATTAAATTTTTTCAAACAAAGAGTAAAAAATATCTTCTTAGGAGAGGGAATTCGCTATGATGTAATTGACGCAGTTTTGGCTGTGGATAGCGATGGAGATGTAGTTGATATTAAACATAGGATAAAAACTATAGAGGAATTATATAATCAGCCTATTTTTAGAAAAATACTCAACTCATCAAGCAGGGTATTAAATTTATCAAAAAATCATGAAGAAACCGAGATTGACCGTTCACTATTAAAGGAAAAAGCAGAGTTGAGTTTATATCATAATTATGAAAGTATTTATCCGCGAACAAGCGAATTTATTTGTAACAAAGAGTATAAAGAAGTATTTAAATTATTGGGAGATTTATGCGAACCGGTCGATGAGTTTTTTGACCAGGTGCTGGTAATGGACAAAGATAAAGACATCAGAAAGAATAGGGTCGCACTTATAAAGAAAATGGGAATATTGTTTAATCAGGTAGCTGATTTATCCAAAATTGTTTCTATAAAAGAGGGGAGGGAGTAATTATGAATAGTGTTAAATTTAAGCCCACTGTCTATATAATTTCTGATTCTACCGGCGAAACTGCTAAAAATGTAGTGCATGCTGCGCTTAGTCAGTTTGATTCTGATGATATTAAGTTAAAATTATTTGCCCACATTGAATCTAAAAAAGATATTACAGGGATAGTAAGTCAACTCAATAAAGAAAAAGACTTTATAGTCTATACTATTGTAAAACCAGAATTAAGATCATTTCTAAAAGAGGAATCTAGAAAGCAATCTGTTGTTTCCTTCGATATGCTTGGTCCAATGATAGAAAATATTGAAAGGATAAGCGGAATCAGACCTAAATTGGAAGCGGGAATTATTAGAAAAATAGATAAAGAATATTTTAAAAGAATGGAAGCAATGGAATTTGCGGTGAAGTACGATGCCTGCCAGAGAGAATTAGAGCTATCCAAAGCTGATCTGGTAATATTAGGGGTTTCTCGAACTTCAAAAACACCACTTAGTATGTATCTTGCTTATAAAGGGATAAAGGTAGCCAATATAGTATTAGATTTTGAATTTGAACCGCCAGCCGAAATATTTAGTTTACCGCCGGATAAAGTAGTTGGTTTAACCATGGACCCCGATAAATTAATCGAGATAAGAAGTGAACGATTAAAGGCATTGGGGCTGCCAGACGAGGGTGTATATAATAAAAAAGAAAGAGTAATTAAAGAGTTAAAATATGCAGATATTATTTATAAAAAAATCGGATGTCCGATAATTGACGTAACCAATATGGCCATAGAAGACATTGCCACAAATATACTTAAAATTATAAAGGAGGAAAAATGAGTATGAGGAAATATGTCTATTTTTTTGATGAAGGAAAA
>JAKLPU010000134.1:0-7932 GCA_022013755.1 Candidatus Atribacteria bacterium
AGTTTAAATATTGTTTTAGGAGAAGTGGGGCTTTTTGATTTAGGACATATGGGATTTATGGCTATCGGTGCTTACACTACCGCAATACTTAATGCCACCTTTGGAATTCCTATAATTATTTTACTGCCAGTAAGTGCAATTGCAGCAGGTGCTTTTGCCTGGTTAGTCTGTTCTCCAATCATCCATTTAAGAGGAGATTACCTGTGTATCGTAACTATCGGGATGGGTGAAATTGTCCGGCTTACTTTAAACAATAATCCATTTGGAATTACCGGTGGTCCAAATGGGGTTTTCGGAATTGATTTTCCTTCATTGGGGAGTATCTTTGTAGTCGATAATTCTACTAAATTTTATTATTTCATATGGTTAATAGTCGGCCTAACCATCATCGGTTTGGTTAATTTGCAGCGTTCGCGAATAGGAAGAGCCTGGAACTGCATCCGAGAAGATGAAATTGCTGCAGAAGCTACCGGGATTGATGTTAGGTATTATAAGTTATTGGCTTTTGTTTTAGGAGCAGGTTTAGCCGGGGTTGCCGGTAATGTTTACGCTACTAAATTAATGATGGTTTCTCCGGAGAGTTTTAACTTTATGGAATCCTGCATGCTCTTCTGTATTGTATTAATCGGAGGAATGGGTTCTATACCCGGAGTGTTAATCGGGGCTGCTGCCATCAGCCTTTTCCCGGAATTTTTCCGAACTTTCGCCCAATACCGAATGCTAATTTTTGGAGCAGCCATGGTGGCTATGATGGTCTTTAAACCCGGTGGTATTTGGCCCAGGAAAAGAGGAGCCGTTAAATTCAAATCACTTTTAATGAAAGCAGGAGATGAAAATGGCTAAAGACAATAATAGTATGGAAACAATGATAAGAACCAAACAAGCAAATGAAGAAATAAATAAAATTAATAAAGTTGTTTTGCAAACCGATAAACTTACTAAAAAATTCGGCGGTTTAACTGCAGTAAACAATTTTGACCTTAAAGTGAGTCAAGGGCAAATAAGCAGCCTGATAGGCCCTAACGGAGCAGGAAAAACTACTGTTTTTAATGTAGTTACCGGCATATATAAAGCTGATGGTGGAAAAGTTGTCTTTAAGGGAGAAGACCTTGTCGGTAAAAAACCTCATCAGATTATAAAAAAGGGAATTGCGCGGACTTTTCAAAATATTCGACTTTTTTCCAATATGACCTGTCTGGAGAATGTTATGGCAGGGCAGCACTGCCGTAGTAATGAGGGAACCTGGACTTCTATTTTACAAACTCCCGGACAAAAAAAAGAAGAATTGGAAATTAAGAAAAATGCTGAAGACCGCCTTAAACAGGTCGGATTATGGAAATATCGAGATGAATTAGCAAAAAACATTGCCTATGGTAATCAGAGAATGTTAGAAATAGGCCGAGCTTTAGCCTCTAATCCTGATTTATTAATTTTAGACGAACCAAGCAGCGGCCTAAATGATAAAGAATCTGAAGACCTGATAATATTTTTAAAATTCTTATTAAAGGAAGATTTAACTATTTTACTTATCGAACACGATATGAATGTAGTAATGGGAATTTCTCATTGGGTTACAGTAATGGACGAAGGTAAAAAAATTGCTGAAGGTTTGCCCGAAGATGTATATAGTAATCCTCAAGTAATTGAAGCTTACTTAGGCAAAGACGAAGAGGAGGAGGAATAGTAATATGACTACATTGTTGAAAGTAGAAGATTTAAAAATATTTTATGGTTCTATCGAAGCTCTTAAAGGAATTTCACTTACAGTTGATGAGGGTGAAATAGTTACCGTATTAGGGGCAAATGGGGCCGGGAAAAGCACTCTTTTAAGGGCTATCTCCGGGTTATTGCCCATCCGCAGCGGAAAGATTAAGTTAGGTGACCAAGAACTTAACAATGTTAAGGTATTCAAAATAGTTATGGGGGGCATTTCGCACGTACCCGAGGGTCGAAAAGTATTTGCAACTCTTACAGTCGATGAAAATCTTAATTTGGGTGCATATACTCGAAGAAAAGACAAAAAGAATATTAAAGAGTCTAAAGAAAGGGTTTATGATTTATTTCCTATTCTTAAAGCGCGACGTAATCAATTATCCGGAACATTATCAGGTGGTGAACAGCAAATGTTAGCAATGGGAAGAGGTTTAATGAGCACCCCCCGTATCTTACTTCTGGATGAACCTTCTCTGGGATTGGCTCCCTTATTAGTAAAACAAATTTTCCAAATTATCCGTGAAATTAATAATCAGGGTATATCAATATTATTAGTAGAACAAAATGCTCGCAAAGCATTAAGTATCGCTGACAGGGGATATGTGCTGGAAACCGGGAATATTACTATTAGCGGGCTGGCTTCTGATTTAAAGAGTAATAAAAAAGTCCAGGAGGCCTACCTGGGAGGCGCTGCTCTTAAGAAGAGAAAATAAAGTAATTAGCGTGGAGCGTTTAGCGTATAGCGTATAGAAAAATATTCATAAGTATAAAAATAAGTTTTCGGTTATCAGTTTTTGGTGGAGCAGACGTTTTGCCTATAAAATAGTTCGTTAATGTGGAGGGGTGTATAGCAATACGCCCCTTAACTATTTACTAATAATCTTTTCTCTACTCGGTAATTTTTTCTGTCTACCGTTTTCTCTTTCTCCACTCAATACACGATAGGAATATAAAATTATTGAAAAATGTTGCTATTTTTGGTATATTAAGCTTAAAATAGTATATCGTATATTGTATTTCGTATTTCGTTAAGAAATAAGTATCGAGTATATAGTATCGAGTATATAGTGAAGAAAATAGAATACAGGATTCAGGAGTTAGAATGGAAAAATAGAAATGTCATTGCGAGTGACCGCAGGGAGCGTGGCAATCTCGGGATTGAGATTGCTTCGTCGTTTCACTCCTCGCAATCAGACAATAGCCTTTGAATTTTGAATTATGGTTTTTCACTTTTAGCTTTACCCTTTTAGTTCTAATAATGCACGATGCATCGTGCCCACAGGAAAAAGCAGTAATATATGGAAGGGCACAATTCATTGTGCCCCTTGAATCCTGGTCTCTTTAACGAGATACGCGATACGAATATAATATAGGGGACAAAAAATTATGATTAAAAAAGAGAGAAAATTATATTTTGATAACGAACTTACCGGTTTAAGGGAAAGTCTGACAAAGATGGCAAATTTAGTCGAAGAAGCAATTGATATGTCTATAAAGTCTTTGGTTGAACAGGATTTGGATTTAGCAGCAAAGGTAATTGAAAATGATGATATAATTGATAAAATGGAATTAGATATCGAAGAACAGTGTTTGCAATTGATTGCTCTACGTCATCCCATTGCCAAAAATTTAAGGATAATCGGCTGTGGCTATAAGACCGTATCTGATTTAGAAAGAGTAGCAGATCATGCTGTAAGCATAGCTAAGGCTAGTCAATATCTATCTACCAAATCAATGGTAAAACCCCTAATAGATATTCCCCGAATGGCTGAAATTGCTCAGAATATGTTGAAAGATAGCTTAAATGCCTATTTCAACGGAGATGTAGAGTCAGCTAAGGAAGTATGGGCAAGAGATAAGACGGTTGACGATTTGGATAATCAGATATTTCGTGAACTCTTAACTTTCATGATGGAAGACCCACATACTATCAGCAGGGCGATTTACTTGATTTTTGTTTCTAATAATATTGAACGAATTGCAGACCATGCTACAAATTTAGCTGAGCGAGTAGTGTATATAGTTGATGGAGAAAGAATGAAAAATTATTTTAAAAACGATAAAGAAACATGGAGTATAAAACTTTAAGATTAATTGAATGAGTGTTTATATTTTTTAGTTGAATAATCAAAAAACAATAAATAAAAAAGGTTATAGCTTGTGGAAACAATCAAAAATAATTTAGAGATAATAAACGAAAAAATAAAAAAAGCAGCCTTAAAGGCGAATAGAAACCCCGAAGAAATAAAATTGGTGGCGGTAACTAAAACTGCTACCATAGAGCAAATAAAAGAAGCTATAAATGCTGGGGTAAAAATAATTGGCGAAAATAAAGTTCAGGAAGCTAAAGAAAAATATCAAATTTTGACTGCCGATACAGAGTGGCATTTAGTAGGACACCTGCAGACTAATAAGGTAAAATACGCTATAGAAATATTTGATTGTATTCAAACTGTAGATAGTATAAAATTAGCCAAAGAAATAGATAAACGTTCTTTGCAATTTGGGAAGACAACGAATGTTTTAGTTGAGGTGAATGTTTCCGGGGAAGAAAGCAAATACGGAATTAAACCGGAAGAAGTAGAACCTTTTCTAAAAGAAATATCTGAATTTTCCAGAATAAGAGTTAGAGGTTTAATGACTATTGCGCCAATAGAAGAAGATAAAGAAGTAGTTCGTCCATATTTTAGGAAACTCAGGGAATTATCTAAAGAAATAAAGAGTAAAAATATAAAGAACGTTAAAATGGACTATCTTTCCATGGGAATGACTGATGATTTTGAGGTAGCTATAGAAGAAGGCGCTAATATGGTTAGAATCGGCAGAGGAATATTCGGGTTTCATTAACCACTAATTTAAATTACCCGTATGAATTAATAGAAGAGGAAGGAAAATATTATCTATGCTTTTACTGTTACAAATAATTAACACAGTTTTCAGACTTTACAGTTATTTAATTTTAGCAAGAATATTTTTAACCTGGATGCCTATAGATTCCTACAATCCGGTGGTTCGGTTTATCTATAGAGTTACCGAACCGGTTTTGGCGCCCTTTAGGATTATATTGCCTTTAGGGGGCATGGGGTTAGATCTTTCACCGATAATTGTCTTTTTTTTACTAAACTTTCTCCAAAGAGCACTAATTAATATACTTGTTAGTATAGCTTTTTAATGTATATAAAAAAATTAATTAAAATATTAAATGAGGGGGGAATAATTGAATGAGAATTACACCAATGGATATTGAACAGCAAGAATTTTCTAGATCGTTTAGGGGTTATAACGAAGAAGAAGTAGATGATTTTTTAGATAAGATAGTAAAAGACTACGAAGAATTAATCAATGAAAACGTAAGACTTAATGAAGAAATAGAAAAAATACAAGAAAAATTAAAAGAGTTTGGCGAGATTGAAGAAACTTTAAGGAGCGCTTTAGTAAATACCCAAAAATCTGCCGAAGAGATGAGGGGCAGGGTAGAAAAGGAAGCAAAGATAATCATAGAAAAAGCAGAGATGGAAGCTAAGGCGTTAAAACAACAGGTCTTTCAAAAAGAAGACCTGTTAAAAAATGAAATTGATAACCTGCGAAGATATAAGTTTACATTTAAAGAAAAGTTTAAATCAATGTTGAATTTATACCTAAAAATGATTGAAAATGAGGATTTTGAGAAAGAGGGAAATTACGAGATTAAAGAGAATGAAATGTCTAAAGAAAAAACAAAGAATAAAATTTTCGGAGAGAAAACGGATAAATTAGAAGGATTAGTTGCAGAACAAAATTCTAAAATCAAAGACACAGAAGATGAACAGCAGTACAGATGATTATTTTAAAATTACGGGGAATGATATTGTAATCAAGGTAAAAATTGTCCCCGGTTCACCCAAGAATAAAATTGTCGGAGTGTATAATAACGCTTTAAAGATTTCCATCACCGCCCCGCCGGTCGAAGGCAAAGCCAATAAAAAATGTATTGCCTATCTAGCTAAATATTTCGATGTAGCGAAATCAAAAATTAAAATAATTTCGGGGCAAACCAGCAAAAATAAACTTATTAAGATTTACGATATCAACCAAAGTAAATTTTTAGATAAAATAGAAAAAATCAGTTGAGAACTCAGAATTCCAGTTGGTTTACAATCATATTATTATGTAAATTATAAAGCACGAGGAGAGATTTAAATGGAATTCAAAGACACCTTAAATTTACCGAAAACAAAATTTAAAATGAAAGCAAACTTGGCTCAGGAAGAGCCTAAATTGTTAGAATTTTGGGAAGAACAGGAAACATACAAGAAAGTATTGGAAAAAAAGAAAAATCTGGAAAAATACATCTTGCACGATGGACCTCCCTATGCTAATGGAAATATACATATAGGGACCGCCTATAATAAGATATTAAAAGATATAATCCCCAAGTATAAATCGATGAAAGGATATAATTCCCGCTATGTTCCCGGATGGGATACCCATGGCTTACCTATAGAGTTTCAGGTTACCAAAGATATGAAAGTTGACTTAAGCGAGGTAGACCCGGTTGAACTAAGGAAAAAGTGTACAGAGTATGCCAAACATTATATCAACGTGCAAAGAGAAGAGTTTAAACGATTAGGGGTAATGGGAGAATGGGAAAACCCTTATCTAACCCTTGACCCTGCTTATGAAGCAGAACAGATAGAAATATTTAAAAAGATGTTTTCCAAAGGATATATCTACAAAGGATTAAAACCGGTATACTGGTGTTCTCATTGTGAAACAGCTTTGGCAGCAGCCGAGATAGAATATCACAACAAAGAATCTTCTTCTATATATGTTAAATTCTTGGTGAAAGATAGTTTGAAAAAAGTATTCCCGAAGAGCAAAGAAGAAAAAAACTATGTACTTATCTGGACTACTACCCCCTGGACTATTCCCGGTAACATGGCTGTTGCCCTTAATCCGGACATTGAATACAGTTTAGTTGAAACAGAAGAGGGGAATCTCTTATTGGCTTCCGCCCTGGTAGAAAAAGTAATGAAAGAAATTAAAATTGTAGATTATAAGATTATCGGAAAAGCAAAAGGTAAATTATTTGAGGGTTTAAAGTGTAAACATCCTATTTTTGATAGAGACTCGCTAATGATATTGGGAGACCATGTTTTATTGAATGAAGGGAGCGGTTGTGTACACACTGCACCGGGACACGGACAGGAGGATTATGAGATAGGGGTAAAATATAAAATACCTATATTTACTACCCTTGATAACCAGGGAAAATTTAACCAGGAAGGCGGAAAGTTTAAAGGATTAACTTATAAAGAGGGAAATATTGCGGTAATAGAAGAGCTAACTAAAAATGGAGCTTTATTGAAGGTTGGCAAAATAATGCATTCTTATCCCCACTGCTGGCGCTGTAAAAAACCGGTAGTATTTCGGGCGACCGAGCAATGGTTTGTTAACATCGAAGCCTTTCGTGATTTAGCCCTAAAAGAAATAGAAAGGGTTCAATTTGTTCCTGCCTGGGGTAAGGAAAAAATGTATGGTATGGTAGAGAGCAGAACCGACTGGTGCATTTCCCGTCAAAGGGTATGGGGAGTACCCCTCCCGGTTTTTTACTGTAAAGGATGCGGAGAAATTATAGTAAATGAAGAAACGATAAATTCGGTTAAAAAACTGTTTCTGGAAAAAGGGTCAGATTCCTGGTTTGCTCTATCCGCTCAAGAGATTTTACCCCAAGATTATCAGTGCCCCCACTGCCAGGGTAAAGATTTTGAGAAAGAGAAAGATATAATGGATGTATGGTTTGACTCCGGATGCAGTCATGCGGCAGTGCTCAAGAAGAGAGAGGAACTCCACTGGCCGGCGGAAATGTATTTGGAGGGGACAGACCAGCATAGAGGTTGGTTCCAAACCTCACTACTGACTTCGGTGGCTGCTTTTGAAAAGGCACCGTATAAAACTGTTTTGACTCATGGTTACACTGTCGATGCAGAAGGCAGGAAAATGTCCAAATCCATAGGCAATGTCATTGCCCCTCAGGAGATTATTGAAAAATATGGTGCAGATATATTGAGATTATGGGTGGCCTCTTCTGATTACCGGACAGATATCAGGATCTCTTCTAAGATATTAGATCAATTAGTGGAAATATACCGAAGGGTTAGAAATACCGCCCGGTTTATCCTGGGAAATTTATCAGACTTTAATCCTGATACAGATGTAGTTTCTTATGATAAACTTAAC
>JAKLPU010000135.1:0-4528 GCA_022013755.1 Candidatus Atribacteria bacterium
GAGACCCCGGGTTCTACATGGTCTGCCTCCCATCCGAAAGCTCTGTCCCCAACCTTAATATTGTAAGTTATCCCTCCTACGCCAGGCACTACCACCGGCTGACCATCATAAGTTACAGTATAAGCTGCCCTCCTTACCGGATAACTTACTCTCCCTTGAACTGAAATCATCACTAACCTGTCTTTATTGGTTCTTAACATAAATTTTGCCGCCTTTCTTTAAAATTTATTTTTTAGAATAGTTTTTCTCTCTGTTCACTTTTTATCCTCGATAAGCCAAATATTCCCAACATTATTATGCCAAGACCAAAAAGCTGATTTACAACGGGAATTTCTTTTAGCACAAACCAGGCTAATATAATAGAAAAAACCGGATATATACAAACAAGAGCAGTGGCTTTAGATAAATTTATCCTCTTTAAAGCTTCATACCACACAGAATATTGTAAAGCAAAACCAATAATACCCTGAAAAAGTATAATAAATAATATTTTTGTATCATTTAATCTATCAAACTGATTAACCCCCCAAATATAATTAATAATAAATAATAATACCCCACCATATAAAGTTCTTGCTGCAGCTATTATTAAAGGACTAATGTTTTTATCTTTAGCCATTAACTTTTTACTTTGTAAATGGGCCATCTGCCAACATAAAGGAGTAAATAAAACTAAGTAATCTCCCCAATTTACTATAAATTTTCCTTTATATAACACAGTTAATGTTCCCAAAATAATCACTAAAGTAAAAATTATCTGCCTAAAAGTAATTCTCTCATTTAAAAAAATATATCCTACAAAAAGAGAATATATTGGTTCGATCTGTAACAAAATTGCAGAATTAATTCCACTGGTTAAGGTAACTCCATAGAAAAAAAGCATATTAGAAAGGGTACTTCCAAAAAATCCAATTATTAAAAAATAAAAGAGATATTTTTTGAGAAATAATATTCTCCAATTTCCCTTAATAAGAGTTACCAGAAAGAGGCAGATACCCGCTACCAAACTACAAGATGTGGCAAAAAACAAAGGGTTAATTATCCCTACTCCATATTTTGCCACAATTGGTAAGGAGCCGGCGAAAAAGATAGTAACGAAGGTAAAAATTATTCCTTCTTTTTCTTTCTTTTCCAATATGTTTACTCCGTTGAATTAGTCGTTAGTCGTAAAAACAGGTTTATAGTTTTTCGTTTTTAGTTTTAAGATAGAGACAATCGGTTTTCGGTATATTATGTTTTATGTTATTGCTACGAATCTAGTGTACAAGGGGACGGATTCATCCGCCCTGGGTTTTTAGGCGCCTTCTCTTTGCGGGTTCGATGAATCGAACCCCTTGTATATTAATAGTAACTTATTATTTGATTATTAAATATGCTAATATGATACTGGAAGAGTTTGTAGTTGGTTAAGGCCGTCGAACCCCTGGAGCAATCATTATTTTAACGATTAGCTCGCTGCGTAGATGGACCGCCCTCCTACAATCTTGGACAGTATCAGAAGCGAAATATAAAATATTTCAGCTTGCATTGCCACAAGGTAAAGTTATAGAAGGGCGACCATGCAAACTCTCCTAAAAATCATTAGGAGGTTTCGTAATGTATTATATCGGAATTGATGTATCAAAGAAAGACCTATCGGTATTTGATGGTAAAGATTTGAAATTTGCCAACAAAGAAGGATTAAAATCTTTTAAAAAATACCTGAAAAAGAAATACAATCTTTCAGAGATAGCTATCATCTTTGAACCAACCGGCATATACTCATTATACCTAAAAGAATTCTGTGCCGAAAATAGCATAAAGGCTTATATCATAAATCCTAAGAAAAGCCATAATTTTACCCGGGCCTTAGGGAAACGTTCAAAGACCGATAAGATTGATGCTCGAATTCTCTACCAATTCCATAAGCATATTGATCTAAAGGATATCCAGGTACCCCAAATAGACCAACAGGCCAAGACCTTAGCAAGTTATCTGGTAAGCTATGAGTTTGCCCTAAAACAGAGGATCTCTTTATCTAATCACTTAGAGAGCCTGCGGGATAAGGGCCTTATTGCCCTGATGAAAAAAGATCTGAAAAGGGCCAAAATGTTAGAAGATAAGCTTTTTCACGATATCAAAGAATATGTTAGTAAGAACCAGGACTTAAGAGAAGCTTATCAAAGGTTGCTTACCATCTCCGGGGTAGGAGAGAAAACGGCTATCGCCCTACTTACTCTATTTAAAACTTATCAAGGTACAAACCGAGCCCAGATAACTGCTCTTGCCGGGCTTGATCCGGTAAGAAGAGAATCTGGGACCTCGGTAAAGGATAAAGCTAAGATCAGTAAAAATGGTAAAGGGATATATCGCAAAATATTCTATTTACCTACCGTTTGTGCCACAGTTCATAATCAGAAAATAAGAGTATTTTACCAAAGGCTATTAGCCCATCATAAGACCAAGAAATTGGCTGTTATTGCTTCTATGAGAAAAATACTCTTAATAGCTCATGCTATGTATAGAGACAAGACAGAATATATTGCTGTCTAGTTTCTATAACATATTTACAATAAAATACAGTGTCTAAAGGAGAGTTTGCGGGTTGACTTTTAACACAGTATCTACCTCTGCTTCCGCAAAGCCTGTCAATTTTGATTTAGCAAAGCGTTCCCTGATTCACTGATTCACTGCTATTCCAATAGATACAGCCTTAGTAGAAGGTTCAGGAATAGCAATTTTCTCTTTCTTTAATCCTTCCAGATGAAATTTTATAGCCTCTTTCATCCTCTGAATGGTCTCTTCTGGGTTAAAACCAGTAGCAATACAACCGGGTAGGTCTGGGCAGTATGCAGAGTAATTACCTTCTGCCTTCTCTATAATAATGGTGTATTCAAACATCCTCCTTTACCTCCTTTAAGCCTGATTGTTTTAAAATACTATTTAAGGTTCCCTTGGCAAGATCATCTCTTAGATGACCTGAAATTGTAACTAAACCCTTTTTATTAGGGTGCTTATATTGTCTATGGCTTCCCTTGATTCTCACTAAGTACCATCCATCCTTTTTTATTTTTTTAACTACTTCTCCTATTTTCATTATATACTCTATTATATAAAATTTATTCTGAAAAGTCACAATAATTTGTCAATTCATTTTTGTAGACTACCCTTGGAGGGCGTATGTAATACGCCTCTACCGTTTTTATGATTTTGTCTTTTGTTTATCCTGGGCACGATGCATTGTGCCCCTACATTATTACTTTTGTAGGGCCTTAATTCATAGACAGGGGGGACACCTGTCCTACGATTAATGAGAAGGTTTTAACAGCCATTTCCATACTGGCGTAATTTTAATATTTATTCCTTCAGCAATTTCGCTGCCCTCTTCATCATAAGTGAGTAGAACCTCACTGACAAAAAACTATATTTTCTAACATTCTTCCCCAATCAGCAGAGGCAACCTTCCTACAGATACCAGTATCTATAAGATAAATCTTGGCTGAATTTCTAAGTCTCGCATAAGAAGATTCAGCAAATTTTCTGGTCTCAAAAATGAGCATACTTTCTAAGAAGTAATGGTAATATGAAAATAAAGTATCTTTAGGAAAAGGCAGTTTTTCCTTTCACTTGATTAAGAATAAACTCTTCATTTGATACGATAATTTCTTTTAGGAGTTCTTTATTTATCATAATTTGTATCCTTATAATTTTTATCCCTTTTATAGAACCATATTACACTATTTTTGTCCTTCTGACAAGGATGAAAAAGTAAAAAAGGGCGAGGGATAAGATGCGAGTTGAGATTGCCACGCTTGCCATCGGCAAGCTCGCAATGACATTCACCCCCACCTTAATCCTCCCCCTTCAAGGGGGAGGAGATATATAGAGTTAATCTTCCCCTTCAAGGTGGAGGAAATTAAGTAGAATTTTTAAGGATCGTTTCGATATTAATAATTTTAAGATGATCTTTGATATTTTTATATTTATTTATTTCTTTGGTTAATTTCTCCGGGTTGTTGGTAGAAAGTATGATTATTTTTTGGTCGGAGAGATTATTATGGTTAGAGTATTGAGATAGGAAATTTTCTATACAAATGGTCTGGTGACCTAAGAATTTTTCTTTAGATGGGTCGTCACTGATAATTGCATCTAGTTTTAAGGGAATGCTTATTCCCGCATAGTAAGTGATTTCGGCCAGCTGACCAGGCCATAAATATTTACCGTTTTTTCTCCTTGTTGGTAGAGTTTTATTAAGTAAGCGGTGAGTAGATCTTTAGTATAATGATAATAATGCAGGGTTTCCTGGAAACGTGTATACATTAAACGGCTGACATTTGCCATGCCTTCGGGGGTAATAAGATAGAGAATTTTACGGCCAGTCATCTTTTGGACTTTTATCCAACCCCGATAAATTAAGTTTTGTAGGATAGAGTTAGTTAGGCCGAGGGAGATGTTTAGTTTGCGGGAGAGGGAACGCTGGGATAGAGATGGATTTTGTTTTATTTCTAATAGAGTGTTTAAATGTTTAGATTCGGGCATGGCTAACACC
>JAKLPU010000136.1:0-2512 GCA_022013755.1 Candidatus Atribacteria bacterium
AGTGCTAAAAATAGACCCTGAAGGTTTAGAGTTAAACGAGACAGTTGTTTTTGTAAATAGAGTAAGTAAAGTTGTAAAAGGTGGAAGGAGATTTGGCTTTTCTGCTATGGTAGTAGTGGGGAATGGTGAAGGGATAGTAGGTATAGGCTATGGAAAAGCCAAAGACGTTTCTGAGGCAATTAAAAAAGGGGTGGTAAAGGCAAAGAAGAGTTTGATAAAAGTAAGAATAAAAAAAGGAACTATCCCTTATACAATTATAGGAAAATATGGAGCTGCTAAGGTTTTTATGAAACCAGCCTCTCTTGGAACCGGAGTTATTGCTGGTGGTGCTGTTCGAGCGATATTAGAAGCAGCAGGATATCAAAATATTTTAACTAAGTCCTTAGGAAGTGATAATAATTTGAATATTGCCAAAGCTACTATGGATGCTCTTGTAAGTTTAAAGGACGCTAAAAATGTAGCAAAATTAAGAGGAAAAAGCGTGTTGGAGATGTATAGCCAACGATTACAACCAAGGGAGGTAATAAGTAATGAAATTATATAATTTATGCCCGGCTCCTAAATCAGTTAAAAAACGAAAAAGATTAGGGAGAGGTTGTAGCTCAGGTCATGGTTTTACTTCCGGTCGAGGGTCAAAGGGGCAAAATTCTCGTTCGGGTGGTGGAGTTAGACCGGGTTTCGAAGGTGGCCAGATGCCTCTCTATAGAAGAGTTCCCAAAAGGGGTTTTACCAGTATATTTAAAAAAAATTATAATATCATAAATATCAGCCGGCTAAATATATTTAAAGATGGCGATGTAGTTACCCAGAAAGAATTAATTGATAAGGGAATTATAAAAAAAGTAAAGCATGGAGTAAAAATATTAGCTAAAGGTAGTTTAAATAAGAAATTAACTATCAAAGCAAATAAATTTAGCCAGAAAGCGATAAACGAGATTGAATCAGTTGGTGGGAAGATAGAGGTGGTATAATTGTTAGACACTTTACGTAATTTATTTAAAATACCAGATTTAAAGAGAAGATTAATTTTTACCTTGGGAATGTTAGTTGTGGTTAGACTGGGGAGTCACCTACCTTTACCAGGCATAGATAAAGAAGCAATG
Organism: Candidatus Atribacteria bacterium; assembly: GCA_022013755.1. Taxonomy (GTDB): domain Bacteria; phylum Atribacterota; class Phoenicimicrobiia; order Phoenicimicrobiales; family Phoenicimicrobiaceae; genus Sediminicultor. Next base: position 1,104 of record JAKLPU010000136.1, read on the forward strand.
GCTAATCTATTTGCTCAAGGCGGAATATTAGGTTTTTTTGACCTATTCGCCGGAGGGGCATTAAGTCGTTTTTCAGTTTTTGCTTTAGGAATAATGCCCTATATTAATGCATCTATTATTATGAGTCTTTTGCAATCTGTAGTTCCTATTTTAGAACAATGGGCTAAGGAAGGTGAAGAAGGCAGGGATAGAATAACTAAAATTACTCGTTATGCCACAATATTTTTAGCCATTGTCCAGGCTTTTGGAATAAGTGTTTGGCTGCAAAATATGGGTGTGTTGATGATTTCAGGATTTGGTTTTAGATTCTTATTGTTAATTACCCTTACAGCCGGAACTTGTTTTTTAATGTGGTTAGGTGAACAGATTACTGATTTTGGTATTGGCAATGGTATTTCTATAATTATTTTTGCTGGAATTATTGCTGGAATTCCTTCCCAACTTGTGCAAACCGGCAAACTTTTGCAAGTTGGAGAAATTGGAATTTTACCACTAATAAGTTTATTCTTAATTTCTATAGTTGTTATTGGAGGAGTTATTGCTATTCAAAAAGGTCAGAGAAGAATACCGGTTCAATATGCAAAAAGAGTAATAGGACGTAGAATGTATGGTGGACAAGGGACACATATTCCCTTACGTGTAAATCAAGCTGGAGTTATACCGATAATATTTGCCTCCGCAATATTACTTTTTCCAGCTACTATTGCACAATTTTTTCAAAATATAGCTTTTATGAAAAGTATGTCTGAAGCTCTTTCACCGGGACAGCCATTATATCTAATTTTGTATGCTATATTAATTATAGTGTTTACTTTCTTTTATACAGCAATTACCTTCAATCCTGCCAATATGGCGGACAATATGAAAAAATATGGAGGTTTTATCCCCGGAATAAGACCAGGGAAAAATACTACTATCTACATTGATCATATAATGACTCGAATTACACTAAGTGGTGCATTGTTTTTGGCCATAATAGCTATCCTACCTAATATTTTAATAAAAATTACAGGAATTACTACTTTCTATTTCGGAGGAACATCTTTGTTAATTATGGTAGGAGTGGCTTTAGAAACTGTTCAACAAATAGAATCACACATGTTAATGAGGCATTATGAAGGATTTATTAAGAAATAGTTTTTGTAAACTAATATGATTTGTTAGTTAATAAATATTAGTATTAAACTAGCTAACTATTTAACCAGAAAATCAGTTGTATCTGGAATAACGACTAATTAAAGTTGTATTAATGACTTAAAAGAAAGGGAAAGTTATGAGGCTAATCTTGTTAGGTCCTCCAGGTGGAGGAAAAGGAACGGTAGCAAAAAGGTTGCAGGTAGAATTCAATATTCCGGTAATTTCAACAGGAGTAATCTTAAGAGAAGCAGTAGATAAAAAGAATAAGCTGG
>JAKLPU010000137.1:0-2910 GCA_022013755.1 Candidatus Atribacteria bacterium
ACAAAAGAGAGTGATTATCAAAAAATCGTAAGAGAAAACAGAAAAATCGAAGATGAACCACATCTCAAATCAAATGAAGAGAAAATAAAAGAGATTGAAAATATCTTAAAAAAATTACAGGCAGAAGTGGAAAAAGATAGACATGTAACTAGCTTAAAAGAAGAAAGGAAAAATATTTTAAGGAAATCAATTGAGACTAACAGGAAGAAAAACGAACAAAAGACAGAGATCTTTTACTCCAAATACTGCCAAAAATATCCAGATGACCTTTGTGAGAAAATCATAAAATTCATTGATAATATTCCTTCAAAATATGAGAAAATTATGAGGATTGCTTTAAGAGAAAGTTTTAACTCAATTGTAGTGAGCGATATTTCATATGCTTTGAATATAATTAATTCCTTATCGGAGGAAAACGAATTAGAAAAATTAAAGATAATCCCCCTGGATTTAATTAAAAATGTAGACACATTTCCTGATGACCAGGTTAAAATTCAAAACAAAAATATTTGTGGGTTTGCCCACGAACTGATAAATTACTCCCAAAAATACCAGAATTTATTTAAAGTTTTGTTGGGCAATGTATTAATAGTTGAAGATATAAAGACTGCCCTTGATATTTCTAATGAGTACTTAGGGAAATATAAAATTATTTCACTAAATGGGATGGTAATAAATATGGACGGCTCCGTAGATATCTATTCAACCTCAACAAATTCAGAGAATTCTCAAGAGAGTTTTTATTATGTAGAAAAAGAGATTGAAAAATTAGAAAAAGATATAAAAACTTTAAAAATTAAAGATGAAAGAAATGATAATTTTATAGAAATAAATAACAATATTTATAATTCCCTATGGAAAGAAAACCAGGATATAAAAAGATTGTTACGAGAGAACGAAAAAAACGTAACTGACAGTATAAATAATTTGAACAGGGCAACAGTTTCGGTTAATGAACTAAAAGATGGCTTAAAAAATCTTTTAATTGAAGAAAATAGTATTTTGGAGGAGAGAAAAAATATTTCTGGGAAATTGCGTATCTTGGAAAAATATTACAACACTCTTTCTGAATATAACAAAAATATTAGTCATTCTATAAAAATAATTAATCAAATTGTTACAAGAGGGAACAACCGTATAAACAATCTTTCCAGAGACATAAATAACCTAAAAAATATTATTCTAATAAATAAAGAAAAACTAATTAGTATAAAAGAGAAGGCTGAAAATATTTCTCAATACAAAGATGAGCATTCACTCGATTTAAACGAAAAAAGAAGTACTGTAAAAGAATATAATGAAAAACTTGCTAATATATTAAAAAAGATAAATGAATATAAAATTCAAATAAACAGGTTGAACAAAGAAAATCCTTCTGTTTTCAAGAAAGCAGAGGAGATAGGAGAGATTCTGCAAAGGGAATCCAATCTCTTAAAAAATTTACAACAGGATAAGGTAAACCAACAAAAAACGTACGAATCAATCAAAGACAAACAACATAGAGAAGAAATATTAGAGGTTCAATATCGGGAAAAACACGTTAACATTGGGGAAGAAGTAAATAAAAATTATAACTTATCGCTGGAAAAATTAGAATTATACAAAAACATATCCGGTTCACAGAAAGAAGCTAACCAAAGGATAGACATTTTAAGAGACAACATTATAAAAGTAGGACAGATAAACTTTGAGGCAGAAAATAGATACCACAATCAGTTGCAGCGCTATAATTCTCTATGCGAAAAATACGACGAGATATGTAAGGCAAAAAAAATTATGGAAATAACGATTTCAGAAATTGACCGAATTGCCACAGAAAGATTTAAAAAAACATTTAATCAGATAAAAACCTACTTTAATGATATATTTAAGCAAATGTTTTCCGGTGGTGAAGGAAGATTAATTATTGAATCTGAAGAAGATATATTAAACTCCGGAATAGATATAATTGCCCGTCCTCCCGGAAAGAAAACGCAAAATATTGAATTGTTATCCTCCGGTGAAAAAGCCTTAACTGCTATAGCACTTTTAATGGCCTTGTGGAAAGCAAATCCCAGCCCTTTTTGTCTTTTTGATGAAATAGATACATCTTTAGATGAAGTAAATGCTGAAAAACTTACCCATATGTTAAAGGGGGAAGATTTAAATCAGACGCAATTGGTTCTTATTACCCATCAAAAAACAACGATGGAAGCAGCAGATACATTGTATGGTATAACCATGGAAGAATCAGGTATCTCAAAATTAGTTTCGGTAAAATTTGAAAAATAAGTCAAAATGGATAATAAAAATCATGAATATAAAAAATATATTTTCCCAATTTAAAGAAGGGCTATATAAAACGAGGAAAGAATTTGCTAATAAATTAGGATTTTTATTTAGTAATTCTAAAGATAAATCAGATTTTTTAGAAAAATTAGAAGAGTTATTAATATTATCTGACTTAGGAACCTCCGCTACTGCAGAGATAATGAATGAATTTCAGCAGATTAATTTTAGAGAATATAAGGAAAATAACTTTATATTTTTCAAAGAGAAATTAAAGGTTATCCTGATAGATATCTTAAATTCAACTGCACCTGATATTAAGATTAATGAAAATAGATTAAATATAATAATGCTGGTAGGGGTAAATGGTTCAGGAAAAACTTCAATAGCGGGTAAGATTGCTTATCGTTTAAAAAATATAAATAATGATATAATTATGGTTCCCGCCGATACCTTTAGAGCAGCAGCAATACAGCAGCTTAAAATTTTAGCTGATAAGGTAGGAGCAGAGATGATAAATACCAAAGAAGGTGCTGACCCGGCTTCGGTCGTATATGATGGGATCAGTGCAGCTCGAGCCCGGAAAAAGAATATAGTTATAATCGATACTGCCGGAAGACTTCATACTAAGACAAATTTAAT
>JAKLPU010000138.1:0-4871 GCA_022013755.1 Candidatus Atribacteria bacterium
AAAGGGTAACCGGTATAGACATAATACATAACATATGCCGATTGGCTGCCAAGAAGGGGTATTCTTTATATTTATTAGGCTCTTATCCTGGGGTGGCTAGTGAGGCTGCTTTAAATTTAACCAAGAAATATCCGGGAATAAAAATAGCTGGAACCCATCATGGTTATTTTAGTTGTGAAGATGTTAAAAATGGTAATAGCGTTAGGAATAAAAAAGAAGAAGAGATTATTACCGAGATAAAAGAAAATAAACCGGATATATTGCTGGTGGGTATGGGTATGCCCAAACAAGAAAAATGGATTAATAAAAATTTAGAGAAATTAGATGTACCAGTATGTATAGGGGTAGGCGGAAGTTTCGACGTCCTTTCCGGCAGGATACCGCGGGCACCATTATGGATGCAAAGACACGGAATGGAATGGATTTATAGATCGATTAAACAGCCAAACAGGGCTTTCCGAGTTTTAGCCCTTTTTTACTTTATCTGGTTGGTAATTGTAGGGAAAATAGTTTATTCTCTAAAAGAAGTAGAATAATAATAGATAATGCTTAATAAGTAAATGATAATTAATTGAGATAACCCAAAAATAATAGAAGTATAAAATAGTAATCAATTTAGTATCTTAGTATTAATGCATTATCTTAATGGCTCTTAATGGCTATAGATAATAGAATTATAATATTACCGATCGTTCTATTTGCTTATTTCTAAAGCCCTAAATGTTAAAATAATTAAATTCCCCTCAATATATCTTAGACAAGTATCACCCTTTATTTTATATCAATATCCATTTTTCTAATTAATCAATTAAATAAGGAGATAGCTGATGAAAATTTTACTTAAAGGTGCAATAATTGTAGTTGCCTTAGTAACTCAACTTACCCTTATTAATTCGGTTACCATTTTGGGATTGAAACCTGATTTGCTAATGGTGGTGGTAGTAGTTTTTTCCTTGCGGAAGGGAGAAAAAGAAGGGACTATCTCCGGATTTGCTTCCGGCCTTTTGCAGGATATCTTTTCTACCAGCCTCTTAGGAATAAATGCTTTGGCAAAGACGGTGATAGGTTTTACCTGTGGAATTTTAAAAGAAGAAATATTTCATGAACATATATTATTTATTATTCCGGTAATAACTTTTATTGCATCATTTATGCAAAGTATTTTAATATTTTTGCTATTACGCGCTTTTGGAATCGAATATAACCTGGCCTGGAGCTTAAAACAGATAGCCCTTCCCGAGGCTTTATATAGTAGCCTGCTATCACCTTTTATTTTTTTAGCAATAAATAAACTTTTCCAGATGATTAAAGAATAAAAATAAAAAAGTTAACCAAAGGTGCCAGGCACCTTTGGTTAACTTTTGCCATTAAAATTGAGGAGTAATTATGAGGGAATCTTCTACAATTCCAGAAGAAGTGAAACAACGGCTAAATTGGTTATTGATATTTATGGTCATCTGTTTTTCAATATTAGTTATCGGTTTATGGTATTTGCAGATGATTAAAGGAGAGGAATTTAAGGAAAGAGCGGTAGAGAATTGTATCCGTTCCCTGGTAGAAGATGCTCCGCGGGGCAGGATTTATGACCGCCAGGAAAAATTGTTGGTTACTAATCGTCCGGTAGTAGTAGTTTCTATAATCCCGGCAGAGGTCGATGATTTAGAAAAACTGAGTGAAAGGCTAAGTAAAATTATAGGTATTTCTCCGGAAGAAATTTCGCAGATAGTAAAGAATTACCGGGAAAACCCTTTTAAACCGGTAAAAATCCTGGATGACTGTAAGACAAATAAAATAGTAGAGATTGAAGAGAGAAAAGATGAATTAAAGGGAGTAGTTTTAGAGGTTAAACCTCGAAGGGATTATCTTTACCATGATTTTGCAGCTCATAGCTTAGGTTATGTGGGAGAAATAGACAAAGAAGAGTTGCAGCAATTTGGTAATCCAAAATTTCAGGGAGGAGATATCATAGGAAAGGCCGGACTGGAGAAATATTATGATGATATTTTAAGAGGAGAAAAAGGAGGGAAGGAAGTCGAAGTTGATGCCTTAGGTCAGGAGATAACTACTTTATTATACCAAAAACCAGTTCCGGGTAAAGATTTGGTCTTAACTATCGATAGAGACTTACAACTCTACGGAGAAAATTTACTCTTTGATAAAAATGGCTCTATTATGGTAAGTGATCCTAATAGTGGGGAAATATTAGCTCTGGTTAACAGACCTTCTTTTAGCCCCAATCTATTTGCTAATGGAATTTCCAGTTCTGATTGGCAAAGGCTTTCTTCTGATGCCGATTACCCTTTGACTAACCGAAGTGTTCAGGGTCTTTATTCTCCTGGTTCAATATTTAAAGTGGTTACAGTGGCAGCTGCTCTGGAAGAAGGAGTTACCGATAGAAAAAGAAAGATCTATTGTTCGGGTAGTTTTGAATTAGCTGGCCGGGTCTTTACTTGCTGGAAGGAGACCGGACACGGAAGTTTAAGTATTATTGATGCAATTGCTAATTCCTGTAATATCTATTTTTATACCTTAGGAAAAGACCTGGGGATTGAAAGATTTAATAAATATATGCAGAAATTTGGATTGGGAGAAAAAACAGGTATTGATCTACCCGCAGAAGCTATAGGGACAATTCCTTCTGCCCAATGGAAGGAGAGAGAAGTTAAAGAGATCTGGTTCCCCGGTGATACTATAAATCTTTCTATCGGTCAGGGATATCTTTTGTTAACCCCTTTACGGGTGCATGCTATTATTTGCGCTATCGCTGCAGAAGGGGAAATTTATAAGTTACATTTGGCAAAAAAGATAATTTCTGCCGACGGTAACACAGTAGAAGAAATTAAGCCGGAAATTCATAAAAGAGTAAACTTTTCTTCAGATACATTTAAAATTATTAAAGAGGGATTAAGACAGACCATATTAAAAGGAACAGGTTGGAGGGCAAATATCCAAGAATTAGCGGTAGCCGGGAAGACCGGGACAGCTCAAAACCCTCAGGGGGAGACCCATGCCTGGTTTATCGGGTTCGCCCCTTATGAAGATCCAGAAATTTGCATCACTGTTTTTCTGGAAAATGGGGGAGAAGGAGGGGAAGCAGCTGCCCCCATAGCCCGAGCTATGCTGGAAAAATATTTTAATATTAAAAATTAAAAAGTTAACCAAAGGTGCCAGGCACCTTTGGTTAGCTTTTGGTAAACTTTTGTGCCAGGAACTGCTGGTGGAGGATAGAAGTTGAAAGAAAAATTAGATAGATTAACTGAAAATTTAGATTTTACTCTTCTTTTTGCAGTAGTGTTTCTCTGTTTTTATGGACTTTTAATATTATACAGTTCAACACGTTTGGCAGTTACAGGGGAAAGCGACCCCTATTTTTTCGTAAAGCGGCAATCATTATGGATATTGTCAGGATTCCTATTTTTAACTATAATAATTTTTATCGATTACCATAACTTGGAAAGAGTTTCTAAAGTGATCTATTTTGGGGCTATTGTTTTACTGATAATGGTTATAATTTCTGGTAGATTAACTTATGGAGCAAGGCGCTGGCTGGTTATTGGACCTTTTGATTTTCAGCCCTCGGAGTTTGCCAAAATCGCCTTAATAATGTTTTTAGCGGATTTTTTATCTAAAAATAAACTAAAATTTGATAATTTTTTCTATTATTTACTGCCTTTCGCTTACACCGGGTCGTTAATTTTATTGGTATTTATGCAGCCAGATTTAGGCACTTCGTTAGTATATTTAGCTATTCTTATTATCATGTTGTTTGTGGCAGGTATTAAGATAAAATTTTTAGTTTTCACTTTTTTAGCGGGTATATCTTCTGTTCCAGTTTTGTGGATTTTTCTAAAAGATTATCAGAAAAATAGGTTAATTTTATTTTTAAATCCTAACCTGGATCCTTTGGGGGGCGGCTATAATGTTATCCAGTCGAGGATTGCCATTGGTTCGGGAGGTTTTTTAGGGAATGGAATCTTTAGCGGTCTACAAAGTCAGTTAAATTTTCTACCTGCTCAACATACCGATTTCATATTTTCTGTAGTAGGAGAAGAGTTAGGTTTTGCCGGAACCATCTTATTATTAGGATTGTATGCCACTATTTTATGGCGGGGAATAAAGATTGCCTTAGAAGCCAGAGATTTATTGGGAAGTTTACTTGCTGCGGGTGCGGTGTCTTTCTTATTTTTTCATATAGTAGTAAATATTGGAATGGCTATGGGGATGTTGCCAGCCACAGGGTTACCCCTGCCTTTTTTAAGCTATGGAGGAAGTTTTATGATATCTAACTTAATAGCGATAGGAATATTGCTAAATGTGGAATTGCATAAGGTAAAGTGGTAAAACAATTGGCCAATAGGCCAATTGTTTTAGTCGTTAGTGAGTAGTGAATAGTCGTTAGTTAAAAATTAGCGTATAGCGAGTAGCGTTTAGCGTATAGTTTTGAATTAGCAAAATGCTTAGAAGGAGAAAAATGATTGGATATTAAAAAAATATTATTTGAAGAGTTATTGGATAAGGTAGAAAAACCGGGGAGGTATACCGGTAAAGAATTTAATGAAATAGTAAAAGAAGAGGATATATCCACAGTTAAAATAGCATTTGCCTTCCCTGATTTATACGAGATCGGTATGAGTTATTTGGGATTTAAAATACTGTACGAGATTATTAACAAGAGAGACGATGCTCTGGCTGAACGAGTTTTTTCACCTGCGGTGGATATGGAAAAACTACTGAGAGAACGACAGATACCCGTTTTTTCTTTAGAGACCTATAGACCTTTAAATTCTTTTGATATAGTTGGATTTACTATCCAACATGAATTATGTTATTCCAATATCCTAAATCTTCTCGAACTTGGGCATATACCCTTA
>JAKLPU010000016.1:0-2844 GCA_022013755.1 Candidatus Atribacteria bacterium
CCTAAACGACTCACCAATTCTCTAACTTCTATAGGTTCTTCATAAGTCTCCCAGGTGTTTATTCTCTTTTCTCTATGTTTTTTTATTCTATGAGCCATCTCTTCATCCAGAGGTTGACCGGCAGCGATATAAGCCACTTCTTTACTTATTTTAGCGGCTACCTTCTCAGCAAAACTACTCTTCCCGCTCCTTGCTCCCCCGGTGATAAAAATTAATTTCCCTCTCGACATAAAATTTATTCTTCTTTCTGTTATTTAATAATTTAAGATTTATTATCTACCCCGGCCTCTTCAAAAGTAGCCATTTGGGTTAATATTTTAACCCCGGCCTCAATAAAACTTATACCCAAAGCAGCACCGGTTCCTTCACCGAGCCGCATACCAAGATCAAACATCGGAACCTTCCCGATATATTTCAGGGCAATTTTATGCCCTTTTTCCACCGAATTATGACTCGCAAATATATAATCCTTGACTAAAGGAGCTAACTTAATGGCAATTAGGGCACTCGCAGCAGAAATAAAACCATCAATTACAATAGGAACTCGATGGGAAGTTGCAGCTAAAATACAACCTACTAACCCTCCAATTTCAAATCCTCCTACTTTTGACAAAACATCAAGTCCGTCTTGAGGATTTGGTTTATTCACTTCCAATGCTTTTTTTATTACTTTAATTTTATTCTTGATTTGTTCTTGGTTTAAACCGGTCCCTGAACCGGTAACCTCTTCAACTTTAGATTTAGTCAAACACGCTACTATAGCACTACTCGAGGTAGTATTGGCAATTCCCATTTCTCCTAATCCTATTATATCGATTCTCTTTTTGTTTAACTCATCTTCAAAGACTTCAATTCCGGCAATTATTGCTCTTTCTGCTTCATCCTTACTCATAGCCGGCCCCTTAGCCATATTACTCGTTCCATAGGCTATTTTCTTTCTTGTTATACTCTCTTCCAAGGGAAAATCTTTAGCTACACCCATATCCACCACCACAATTTCGGCTCCCATATGCCTGGCTAATACATTAATACCTGCTCCCCCTCGAATAAAATTATATACCATTTGAAAGGTAACTTCTTGAGGATATGCACTTACACCTTCTTCAACAACTCCATGATCCCCGGCCATTACAAATATTACTTTTCTTTTGATTACTGGGAAAAGAGTTCCGGATATTCCTACTATCCTCCTGGCAAAATCCTCTAATTGTCCCAAGCTTCCCTGAGGCTTGGTAAGATTATCTAATTTTTCTTGTGCTTTTTCCATTAGTTTAAAATTAATTGGCTTAATATTTTGAATAATTTTTGCTATTTTTTCATTCATCTTTCTTTTTCTCTGTATTAGTCTTTAACCCGCTTTCCCACCAATCTTCAAGATGAGAAGTATCATTTATTAGGGTAACAAATGCTTTATTATAATAATTTATAATATTTAAAGCAGTTGAAGATTGCTCTATATTCCACATATATTTTAATTCTATATTTAGAGCATTACACAGAATAACTCGGGTGGTTCCACCATGACAGACTAGACCAACAGTTTTATCTTTATCTGCTCTTTTGTGTTCTTCTAATATTCTGTTTAATTCAGTCATCACTCGATTATTTAAATCAACTAAACTTTCCCCCTGAGGGATACTAACTTCCACATTAATATTTTCCAACCAAGATTTTACTTCAATACCATTTCCATATTTTGACATAACTTCCTCAAAGGTATATCCTTCCCAGGCTCCAAAATTTATTTCTCTAAATTTAGAATTCGTGATAATATCTATCCCTCGATCTTTAAATATAATCTCTGCAGTACGTTGAGCTCTCTTTAAATCACTACAATAAACTACATCTACTGGTAGCTCTTTCAAGCGATAGGCTAATCTCTTCGCCTGCCATATTCCTTTTTCCGTTAAATCTACATCCTGAAAACCAGAAAATATCCCTTGGACATTACCATCACTTTCTCCATGCCGAATTAAAATTAACTTTATTGGCATTATTATAAGCATTCTCCTTTTCTTAGTTTTATGGGGATCTCTGCATAAAAAAGAAAAAATACAATTTAGATGTTTAGAAAGAAAAGATTATTTTCGCTGCATCATAGATGAATTTAGCACTAAAAAATAAAAGAAAAACCCCGCATATTGCAAATAAAACCTGCTGGAGTCTTTTACCAAAAAACTGCCCACCTTTAAAAGATAAAGCGGAAAGAAAGTACAACCATAAAAAATCACATGACCAATGGGCAATCATAAAGATAGTAAAACCGAGCAATCCAAAAGCATAAGAGCGGAAAATAAGAATGGAACCGATGGTTGCCATCCAGACCAGAAAATAAGGATTAGCCAGAGTGAGTATAATTCCAGCCCTCAGGGGAGAACTTGGACCATTAACTGAATCAATTTTTGTTTGCTTAATCCCCTTAAGTAAGCCAAGACCCATCTTCATGAGAAATAAACCGCCAAGCAAACCTATTATCGCTTTAATATAAGTAATTTTTAATATATCACCAAAACCATAAAGTATCAGAATCATTAAGGGAATTTCTACAATACCGTGTCCCAGGGCAATCATTGCTCCGGCATGAGGAGATTTAGTCCCCTTGCTGACTGTTACAGCAGTAATAGGTCCGGGAGCTATTACTCCGGATAAAGATATTAAGACTGCTTCTAATAAAAAAGCTGATAGCAATAATTTTTACTCCTTAACTAAAAAGAATTTTTAAAAAATATTATGATTTTTTTATTATACTCGATTTATTCATTTATTGCATTAATTTTGTAGTATCAAAGGGATAGTGTCAAAGGGACAACGGTTCTTCTGACACTTATTCTCACATTTCCACAA
>JAKLPU010000139.1:0-6114 GCA_022013755.1 Candidatus Atribacteria bacterium
ACATATTAGATGGTGGTGGTGGGATGGCTCCTTAGTTCCACGAGCTAACTCATACCTTGCTCGCCTATCACCAAAATCAAATTTAAAGACCAAGCCCATATTAACTAATAACTCTAATGTTCGGTAAACAGTGGTAAGGCCGATAGCCGGATAAATATTATGTACTTTTAAATATATATCTTCTGCACTTAGATGTCCTTTTGAATCATCCAAGACCTGTAGAATAATTTGCCGTGGAATAGTAATTCTATAACCACAACCTCTAAATTCACCGTGCCACCATTTTGCTGGTCCTCCACCACATCTTCCTGGCATAATACTAGTCCTTTCTTATTGATAATGATTACCATTAACATAATATACTATATAAAAATTTTTGTCAAATATTTTTAAAAACAGTATCGAGTATTGAGTATATAGTATCGAGTAAAGAAAGAAAAAGAAGTGTATTTTGTTAACTATACGCTCTACACTAAAATGCGAGATACGATTCACAAGATACTGATTTGGATTCTGACTCCTTAACCAGCTAACTCTTTTCGTATTACCTATCACTAATTACTCATTACTGAATTTTATACTCGATACTATATACTGTTCTTTAGTATACAAATCGAGTAATGGTTGCTAAAATAATGGCTAAAATAGAAGTAAAAGCTATAGTAAATAAAGTCCGTTTACTTCCAATTTCTTTCCATAGAACCGCAATAGTCGCTATACAAGGAACATAAAAAATTACAAAGATAGTAAAAGTCATAATTTGAGTCGTGGACATTACTGCGGCGACATTAGAAGTTCCTATAGCCTGAATCAACATTAACATAGAAAGTTCTTTACGAAGAACACCGAATATCAGAGTAGTACCCACCACTAAAGGGAGGCCGAGGAGAGAGGTTAGAGGAGAAAAAAGATTATTTATAAGCATATCTGTCTTATAGTATTGTAATAAACTTAAAATTGTACTGCCCACAATAAGTAAAGGCCAGGCCACAAAGATAAATTCTTTCATTCTGAGCCAGGTCTTGGCCAAAACTACTTTTATTGAAGGGGTATGATAGGCTGGAATTTCTAATATCATCCCAGGAGTTATCTCAGGAAGAAGGCGGGATAATATTTTGCCTGATAAGGCGATTACAATAATATTTAAAATATAAATAGCCAAAGCTGCTTGAGGACTAATGTAAAAAGCCACCAATGCAAATATTATAGTCATTCGCGCAGCACAAGGAATCATGGTAGCCAGCACAGAGGAAATAAAACGGTCTCTTTCCGATTCCAAAATTCTGGTAGCCATTATAGCCGGAACAGTACAGCCATAGCCTAATATAAAAGGTATAATTGCTTTACCGTGTAAACCAATCTTATGTAAAAACGCGTCTAAGAGAAAAGCTATTCGAGGCAAATAACCTAAATCCTCTAAAATAGCCAAGCCAAACAAAAAGGGGAATAGATAAGGCAAGACAATAGCTATCCCGCCGGCTAATCCTTGGATAATACCACTAATTATTGAAAATGATAGAGTGCTTGGGTTAATACTCTTCTCCAGCAAAGGAATTAGCCTATAAAAATAATCCAGTAATGGTTCTTCTACCATTTTCCCGACACCAAAAATTAAATTAAAAAATAGATAAAAAATTAAACCTAAAGAAATATACCCCAAAAATGGATGCATTAAGATATTATCCAGATAATCTATTAGACCTATATGAGGTCTAGTAAGTGAAACTACAGATTCATATATATTCATGGATAAATGATGTCGTTCAGAGGAAATAACTACATCGGATTGTCTACCATGAGTTTCCTTAAGTATATTTTGAAAATGGACTATCTCTTTAAAAAGATTATTATTCTTCTTTTCATAATTTTCCATGAAATAACTATCATTTTCTAAATATTTAAGAGCTAAAAACCGTTCCGGTACATTAAATTCTTGGTCAATCTGTTTCTTCTTAATTTGTATAGATAATTGTGTTATAACATCCTCAACGTCTTTGCTAAAACTTATGGTCTTACCTATTTTCTTTTTTTCTCCTACTTTATAGGCTGTTGAAAACAGCTCTTTTATCCCTTTCCCTTTTATTGCAACTGCCGGCACTACTGGGACGCCAAAAACTTTAGATAATTTTTCAATATCAATTCCAATGCCTTTACGTTCAGCTTCATCAATCATATTAAGACATATCACCATCGGCAATTTAAGTTCCAAAAGTTGAAGAGTAAGTTCTAAACTTCTACTAAGCAAAGATGCATCGATAACGTTTATAACTACATCAACATTACCTTTTAGCAAATACTTTCTTGCTTCAAGTTCAGCCAGGTCAAATGAGGTTAAAGAATAAGTTCCTGGCAAATCTACTAATTCAATGGTTTGTCCAAGAAGATTAAATTTTGTTAGGGTATATTTTACGGTCTTTCCAGGAAAATTAGAAGTTATTGCCTTATATCCCGCAACATCATTAAAGACAGTGCTTTTACCAGAATTAGGTTGCCCCATAAGAGCTATTTTCATTATTCTACCTCCACTATAATCTTTCTGGCTACTCCTCTACCCAAAGCAACTTGATTCCCATGGACACTTATTAAAATAGGTCCTCGCATAATAGCACTCCTTTTTACAGTTATTATGTCTCCGGGATGGATACCTAAACAACCTAAGCGTTGTCTTATCCCCCATCCCCCGGAAATACTAACAACTTTTACTTTTTGATTTTCGCCTATTGAATCCAGAGTAATTGTCATATCTTTTTATTTTCTCTCCCTCAATATTTTTTTATAATTTTTTATTTTTATTACTTCTTCTTTCCAGTAAACCTCTTTTTTTCAAATATTCTTGAAAATTTTCTTTCCACTTGGAGCTTTCCGGTAATAAACTAACGAATTCTACAAATTCCAGCAGACAAGTTATGGTTTCTGGTGAAACATCATGCTCTAACTTGCAAGCATCCTGTTGAGCATTTTGTTCATCAACTCCGACAATCTTTAAAAACTCTACCAGTAAAGTATGGCGCTTTTTGATCTCCTGAGCCAATTTTTTACCTTTTGCTGTAAGTACAATCCCACCGTATTTTTCATATAATATATAACTATTTTCTGATAACTTTTTAATCATCCCAGATACACTGGGACGGCTTACCTCCAATCTTTCTGCAATATCTTTTGCTTTAACATATCCTTTTTTATTCTGTAAATTCCATATAGCTTCCAGATAATCTTCCATGTTTCGGGTAGTCATTTAGTTTTTACTCCCCTTCTTAACCATTCTTAATCTTATTTAAAACTATTTTTAATTTATAAGTCTCCCTATCTTTATTAGATATGCCTAACTTTATAAATAATATCACAACTTAACAAAAATTGCAAGAATAAATTTGTAAACAATTCACCAATTAATCAATCTTCTAATCTACCAATTGATTATTTGTTATTAAATAGTAAAACAAGCATCTCACCTGTCTATTAATCATCATTTTCTTCCATCTAAAATAAAAAACAGGAGGACCTTACCCTCCTGTTTTAATAAATTTATCTTAAATATTATCCGTACAAAAGTATCAGGATAGTTAGTACTTTTATTTTACATCCAATTTGATAAATGTAAAATCCGATAGGTCAATTACTAGCATTCTGTTAAGCAAAACAGGTTCATTGAAAATATTTTTCACAACCTCGGTTGCAGCAATTGAAGATATCACTGAAACACTATGTGCACACACCGGAATAGGGCCTTCAAGCACCTTGTAGTTAGAGAATATATCACGTAAAGTCGGAGAACTTCCCTTTATTAAAGTTACGACTTGCCCGTAAAATCTCTCTACACCCGCATGAACATAGAATTTATTTCTGGGTAACTTATCCCATAAAACGAACCTGCTCTCAAAATTATCCAGGCAATCTGCTACCCCAGAAATATCAGAGGGAAGTATAAAATTCTTATCTTTAATATTTACATCTACAGGAACAATTTCGGTAAAAGAATGAATTTCAGATAATCTTTTCGTAGCAATGTCAACTTTTCTTTTTCCTATATCTTTTTGTGTATAGAATATCTGCCTATTTAAATCGGGTTTTTTTATTATTCCATTATCACATAGATAAACTTTACCAATTCCAGATCTAACCAATATTTCAGAAAGCAAACATCCAAGACCACCAATCCCTGCAATAAAAATCGTAGACTTCTGCAGTATCAGCTGTTTTTTCTCACCCCAAAATGCTATCTGTCGAGAAAAAATCAACCTCCACCTCCTGGCGGAAACATATTTACCTCATCCCCAGTTTTCACTATAGTATTAAGTTTTTCAAGATGCAGGATATTCTTGCCATTTACCAGTATAATGGTACCTCTTAAGAGCTCACCGCTTTCATCAATAAGCTTGTGTAAAAAATCCTTTTCCACCTTTTCATTTATTAGGAAAAGGAGGTCCTTTACCGAGATCTGATCCTGATCAAGATCAATTTCGCTAATGCCAAGAAACAGTCTGAGAAGAGTAAAAAATCTCACCTTAATCATATATTTCCTCCAACTCCAGTAATTAAAAAAAGGGGGGCAGTACCCCCCTTTTTTTATAGTTCACAAGTTAAGTTCTCTTATCTTATTCTCATCTAAAATCCCTTTTTCAGACCAACCGCGTATTTTATAATACTCTGGTAGTATCTTATCAAGATGAACTACTGCGCCTTTTTGCGGCCCATCGGGAAGTGGTTCATTAAATCGATCAGGAAGTTTATCTTCCGCAGGAGATATTCCCGCATCAAGATTAAATTTTCTTTCGAGATTCCAAATCCTTTCACCTATACCAAGTATTTCCTCAGTTGTAAAATTATACCCCGTTGCAGTATTAATTAAATCCTTATAATCATCCGCACCTAATGCAAAAGAAGTAAAAAGACACAACCCCGATGAATCAATTAATGCGGTTAGATCTTGAAAGATCTTTACCCACTGAGCTTTTCCCTCAAGAGCCTGAGGTTCCAGCTTTTCTGGAATTCCAAGAATTTCTGGAGCGATCATATATCCTCTAACATGACATCCACCCCTATTGGAAGTAGCATATTCAAGTGCATGCCCCTGTACACCTCTCGGATCATACGCAGGTAATTCCTGCTTTTTTACACTCATTGAAAGCTCGGGGTGTCTATAGGCAGAGGCAAGTCTGAATGAACCTTCAGCCAATTTATCACCAAATCCTTCTCTCATCCCCATTGCCTTGGTATAATATACTACTGCTTCTGAGCTACCAAAGTTAAGCTCAGGACCTTTTTGTAAATCTTCTTTTGGTATATAACCTTTCTCGTACAATTCCATTGCACAGGCAATAGTAGCACCAGCAGAAATTGTATCAAGTCCTAATTCATTACATAAAAAGTTAGCCTCTGTTATCGCTATTAAATCGTCCACTCCACAGTCTGCCCCATACGCCCAGCCTGTTTCATATTCTGGGCCTTCACCCGTCTTACCATTTGGAAGTGTTACTTTTCTTCCACATGCTATTGGACAAGCATAACATGCTACATTCTTTTTGAGATATCCCTTTTCTACAAGTGCTTCACCATTTACCTCATCTATCTTGTTGAATGTTCCAAGCTGGAAATTCTTAGTTGGATAAAGACCATTCTGATTTATTATACTGTCGAGCACTTTGGTTCCCAGTTTTGGTAAGCCTTCGCCTGTCACACTATTTTTTCTAATGATCTCTGTTTTGCCTTTTACAACAGCCATAAATTTTTCTTTATCCTGAAATTCAATCTTAGCTGTCCCTTTCACTACAACGGCTTTCAAGTTCTTAGAACCCATAACTGCACCAACACCTGTTCTACCAGCTGCACGGTTTTTGTCATTAATGATGCAAGCTATCATTGACACTTTTTCTCCTGCAGGTCCTATGCATGCAACCCTCGCATTTGATTCTCCAAATTTTTCTAAAATCGTATCAGTAACCTGATGTGTGTTCATCCCCCACATTTCAGAGACATCGTTAATCTTTACCTCGTCGTCTTTAATTGAAATGTAGACTGGTGATTTTGCTTTCCCTTCAACAATCAGCAACATATATCCTGCATGACTCAATTCAGCACCGAAGAACCCCCCTGAATTACTTGAGGCAATTGTAC
>JAKLPU010000140.1:0-5465 GCA_022013755.1 Candidatus Atribacteria bacterium
CACAATTCCCATAAACACTTTTATGGGGAGTAAATGCATGGGCGGGGATTAAAATCCCCCCAATCCGGTTTATAATTTGAAAGGCTTCCTGAGCGCTAATTTTACAATTTTGACTGCTTAAACTCACATTGGTAACCAGTAGGGATAGTGCCTTGCTAAATTCTTTTATATCTTTAAAATAAGGGAAATAGGCTATTTGATGGGAATATCCTCCACCTTTTTCTTTGGTTTCAATTTCTGAGCCCAAAATAATAGTGACTTTGTCCTGATAAATTAAGCCACCTTCTTTTAAAGGTTTCATTTCTCCGCTGTTAATTAACTGGGAAATATCATCAATTACTTCTGGTGAAGCGCAATCAACGATACCTACAATGTCAATCCCTTTTCTATATTTACATTCTCGGGCAATGTTGGCAAAAGTTAAATCTCTGGAAGCAGTTATTTTTATAGGAGCTCCACTTTTGCTTCTGCCAATATGCACATGCAAATCCATGAAATACTTCTTCATATTTTAATTATAGCTCCAATTTCTTTCATCGAATTATAATTAGTGTATCTTGCATATACAATCTAGCGGATAGCGTGTAGCGTACAGCGTATAGTTAGGAAAGAGTTAGTTAGATGTATGGATAGACCTTGTGTCTAACCATAATAGGCAAACGTAGGAGGGGCGTCTCGCCTATCATCTACCCGCTCTACGCTCTACGCTCTACGCTCTACGCTCTACGCTTGAATACAAGATACGAAATAAAGTATTCCTATAATCGTCTTGGCATCTTTGATAACATTTCCCTTTATCATTTTTAAAACTTCAGATATTTTTAAATTCTTAACTTGAATAAATTCATCAGCATCTTCATTCTTACTTCTTTCCTCTAAATCCTCCGCTAAAAATAGTGTAAGTCTTTCATTACAAAAACCTGGAGTAGAGAAAAAAGATACTAATTTTTTAATCTTTCGGGGATAATAACCGGTTTCCTCTTCCAATTCTCTTTTGGCGCATCTAACTAAATCTTCTCCCTCTTCCACCGTCCCTGCTGGCAGTTCCCATAAAACTTCATTTACCGGTTCTCTGAACTGTCTGATCATTACTACCTTTCCGTCATCAGTCAAAGCCAATATAACTACAGCTGCAGGATGTTCAACTATTTCTCTGATAGTCTCCTTGCCATCAGGTAGTTTTACTTTATCCTGACGAAGTTTAATAATTTTCCCCTTATAAATATAGGTGGAAGATAAAATTTGTTTTTCTAAAGAATCTTCTTTATTCATTTAAGTTTTCTCCAGAAGTTACAGTATTTATAATAGATAAAACATATTCTACTGTCTTTTTTAAATTTTTAATAAGAATATATTCATCAACTGTATGAACCTTCTCCATGCCTATAGCTAAAACAACTGAGGGGAAACCTTTCTTATTAAATACATTGGCATCGCTCCCCCCTCCGCTGGGACATAATTCTGGTTGTAATCCCATATCTCTTGCTGCTTTCATTGATATTTTAACTACTTGATCACCAGGGGATAAATTGTAGCAATAGTACTCCCTGTTAATCTTTGCCTCTGCTTTTGCTTTAAATTCCCGAGCAGTATCTTCGGCTATCTGTTTTAATTTCTTGGTATATTTTTCTAATTTTTCTTCGTTTCTACTTCTAACTTCTCCTTCTAATGTTACTTCATCAGGAATAATATTGGTAGCTTTGCCTCCCGAAATAATCCCGATATTGGCAGTAGTCTCTTCATCTATTCGGCCTAACTTCATCCGAGAAAGGGCAAATCCGGCTACCTGAATAGCATTAATCCCTTCTTCGGGATTTGAACCGGCATGAGCAGATTTTCCATAAATAATAATTTTCAGAGAGTTCTGAGAAGGGGCTGTAGTAATAATTTTTCCTACCTGACCTCCGGCATCTAAAACAAATCCCATTTGGGCATTTAAACTGGAAATATCTAAATTCTTTGCACCCAATAAGCCTATTTCTTCACAGATGGAAAATACAATCTCTATATCACCACAGGGAATATTATTCTCTTTAATGATACGCAGTGCTTCTAATAAAGCTGCAATTGCCGCCTTATCATCTGCGCCTAAAATTGTTTTTCCGCTGCTTAATATTTTGTCTCCCTCGCAAACAGGTTTAATATTTTTCCCCGGGACAACTGTATCCATATGAGCGGAAAACATAATAGGAGTTGCTTCTTTAATATTTCCCTTAAAACGAGCAATTATATTACCGCTATTAGTCTTTACCTTCTCACCAGCTTGATCAATTATAACATCTAATCCCAAATCTTCTAACTTTTCTATTAAAAAGTCAGCTAAATTCCTCTCATCTCTGGAAATGCTATCTATCTTAACTAATTCCATAAAAGATTCTACCAACCTTTTTTCATTAACCATTAATTATCCCCTTTCTTAATTAGAATACCGTATATTAGTATATAACGAGTAGTGCCTATTATGCAATAAATATTAATAAATATTAAAGAATTATAGCAGTAGAAAATCAAGTTATTGAGCAAATAAAATAGGGGATGGATGAATCCTCCCCTCATAAAAATTTAATTACCCACATTGATCTCCTCCATTAACGGGGAGGGTTTTACTATTTAACTAATTCTGCCCCTTGTTTTAAAGCTTCTTTGTTTAATTTTAATAGTTTTTTATTACGTCCAGTTAAAACCTCCTCTAAGGCCTTAAATATGGTATCCATCTTTACAATTCCTGATTGTTTAACATAAGCACCTAAAACTACCATATTGGCTGCCTTTGAATTACCTAACTTATCAGCAATATCATCTGCGGGAATCTTTATTACATTAACATCATTCCTTTTTACTTCACGTTTTATTAATGAATCATTTAAGATGATTAATCCATCATCACTTACATTCGATTCAAATTTATCTAATGAAGGTTGATTCATAGCAATTAATATTTTTGGATGAGATACAATTGGAGAACCAATTTCATTAGATGAAATAAGTACTGTGCAATTGGCTGTTCCTCCTCTCATCTCTGGTCCATAAGAAGGCATCCAGGCAACTTTCTTACCTTCTATCATTCCGGCATAAGCCAATAATCTGCCCATCAACATTACTCCTTGACCACCAAATCCTGAAATAATTATTCTCTCTAACATTCAAGACACCTCCTCAGGAGTTTTAAATTCTCCTAATGGATAATAAGGAATCATGTTTTCTTCCAACCACTTATTTGCTTCAATTGGACTTAGACCCCAGTTAGTAGGACAAGTAGACAAAATTTCAACCAGAGAAAAACCTTTCCCCTCTATCTGTGACTGAAAAGCTTTTCTTATAGCTTTCTTTGCTTTCAATATGTAGGCGGGCTTGGATAAGGCTACCCGA
Source organism: Candidatus Atribacteria bacterium (assembly GCA_022013755.1). GTDB lineage: Bacteria > Atribacterota > Phoenicimicrobiia > Phoenicimicrobiales > Phoenicimicrobiaceae > Sediminicultor. The sequence continues at coordinate 3,370 of JAKLPU010000140.1, forward strand.
GAAATATAAGCAACTCCTTTTAGAGTAGATAACATCTCTGCTACCTTTATAGGATATCCCATAGTTTTCGGGTCTCTGCCATAAGGAGAGGTCTGGGTTACCTGTCCCACTAAAGTAGTGGGTGCCATCTGTCCACCGGTCATCCCGTAGATAGCATTATTTATAAATATAACCGTAATATTCTCACCTCTATTTGCTGTATGCACTATCTCTGCCGTACCAATAGAGGCTAAATCTCCATCTCCTTGATAAGTAAATACTATAGAATCTGGTTTTGCTCTTTTTATTCCGGTAGCTACAGCGGGAGCTCTCCCGTGCGCTGCACAAATCATATCACAATCAAAAAAAACATAGGCAAATACGGAGCAACCTACCGGGCATACTCCTATAGTTTTTTCTCTTACCCCAAATTCATCTAAAGCTTCAGCCACTAATCGATGCGCAATACCATGGTGACACCCCGGACAATAAGTAAAAGGATCTTTGGTTAAAGATTTGGGACTTTCAAAAACTTTCTTCATAATATTATTACACACCTCCGTAATATAATCTAAAATGTAATTAATCTATTTTAAATATTTCTTTATTTCAGTCAAAATTTCACTTTGTGTAGGTATGACTCCGCCCACTCTACCATAAAAATTAACTTCCGCCTTACCATTTACGGCTAATTTAACATCTTCCACCATTTGTCCCATGCTCATCTCTACAACTAAAAACTTATTTACCTTTTCGGAAGTCTCAGCAATTATCTTTTCCGGAAAAGGAAATAGAGTAATTGGCCTGATTAATCCGATATTAATTCCCTCTTTTTTAGCGTTTCTAATTACAGTTTTTGCAATCCGAGCTACTATTCCGTAAGCAACTATTATTAAATCAGCATTATCCAAATTAACTGTTTCATATCTAACTTCTTTTTCTTTTAATTTATTATATTTCTCTTGAATTTTAAAATTCAATTTTTCCATTTCATAAGGATCCAGATTAAAGGGAACAATATATTTTTTTTCTCTTCCTTTGCACCCGGTTAAAATCCATCCTTCTTTATCTGGCAAATCAATCTTTTTTCTTTCCTTAAACTCTACTGCCTCCATCATTTGTCCTATAAGCCCATCTCCTAATATCATTGCAGGATTTGTATATTTATCAGCTAAATCAAAAGCATCCATGGTTAAATCTACCAACTCTTGCACAGAAGAAGGAGCCAGTACAATTAAATGATAATCACCGTGTCCTCCTCCTTTAGTAGCTTGAAAATAATCAGCTTGTCCAGGCTGTATACTCCCTAATCCTGGTCCGCCTCTTTGCATGTTTACTATTACGCACGGTAACTCAGCACAGGCGATATAAGAAATTCCTTCTTGCTTCAAACTTATTCCCGGGCCCGATGATGAAGTCATGGATCTTACTCCTGTGGCAGCGGCTCCGTAAACCATACTTATTGCTGCTATCTCACTTTCAGCTTGCACAAAAGACGCATTTTTCATTTTTAATAGTTTTTTAGCCATATAAGCCGTTATTTCACTTTGGGGAGTTATTGGGTAACCAAAATAAAAATGGCATCCTGCACGGATGGCTGCTTCTCCTATGGCTTCATTCCCTTTCATTAACACCTTTTCTCCCATTTTTCAGCCTCCTTAATAATATTTTAATTGTATAGAAATTTCCTTTTTCTGTAAACCTTAATTCGTATCTCGTATCTTGCATCTTGCACTAACGTCTAATATATCTTGTATTTTGTATTTCCCTTACACTTATTACCCGCACCTATACGCTAAACGCTGTACGCTCCACGCTAGGTTTATTCACTAACGACTAATTTATTTATACACTTCAATAGCAACATCCGGGCAAGTTATCGCACAAAAAGCACATCCGGTACATTCTTCCGGTTTAATCTGTTTGACAGGATGATAGCCTTTTTGGTTAAAATATTCTGCCATAACCATAATATGTTTAGGGCAAGCGGGGATACATAATTCGCACCCTTTGCATCTTTCCTCATCAATTACAATTTTTGCCATATTCTTTCTTCCCTCTCTTTTTAAAGTTTAATTCCACGGTAAATGCATAAACCGTTTTATATAAAATATTGG
>JAKLPU010000141.1:0-2929 GCA_022013755.1 Candidatus Atribacteria bacterium
TAGTTTAAATATAAAAAGAACACTAAAAGGCAAATCGCAGTAATCATAATTATTCCTATAATATTGGAAAAATTTATCTTGGGATTTTTTAGACCTAAAGCATTAAGAATGGCGATACTTTCCGAAGTTGCCACTTCTCCTTTTCTTATAATTATCTGCCCTTTTTGAATTGTTCTTATAACATCATCTACCGAAGCGATAGCTTCCTGACGCCTTTTTTCTGTATCTTCTTCATTTAAAAATAAACTTGGCAGAAGCAAAGAGGTAGCAATCTCGCTGGCAATCAGGGCATCATGATGATCAAGGGAAATTTCACTAATCTCCCTAATTAATTGTTTTTTAGCATTTTCTAAATCATCTTTTTTAATCCCTTGTTCCATAATTTTTCTCAGGGAACTTTTAATATCTACCTTTATTTTCTCTAAAGATAAATTATCCAGTTGGAGACAAGCTGCTATGACTTGTTCACTAATATATAATTCTAAATCTTCATTTATTTTAATAGCCATTTCGTTTAACTCAACATCTGTCAATCTCCTATTGGTCTCCATTATGGGAGCAGTAGTATCTTTAGATGAGTCATCTATTTTTTCTTGGTATTCTTCTATCTTTAAAAAGAAACTATCTATTTCTTTTTCAACATTTTCAATATTTGCTAAATTTAAATCATACACTTCTTTTATCGATTTGGCAGCTTTTTCTCTTAAATTTTGCGTTGCTTCTACATCTGCAAATTCAAAATCACCCGGGGACAGAATATCTTTCGTGCAGATTTGCCCTTCTTTCAAAAGAATTTTATCCGGGAAAAAATTAATAGACAGAACGAGGGTAATGGCGATTAACAAAATAAAAAATATAGATATTTTTTGTATTATATTTTTATCAATCAATTTTTTCTTTTGCATATTTTTACCTGAAATTTTATCTCCACTTTTCCATTTATTCCATTTATCATACAGTGTCACCAGGTTAAATCACTTCCTTTCCTGGTTCCGTAAATCTTCCCTTTCATAAGCGCGGACAATCTCCTGAACCAATCTGTGCCTTACTACGTCCCGATCATTAAGATATACAAATTCGATACCATTTATCTTTTTAAGTATCTTTTCCACCCTTGTTAATCCAGAATGTTCTTTAAGTGGTAAATCTACCTGGGTAATATCTCCATTAATGATAACTTTAGAACCAAAACCAAAGCGGGTTAAAAACATCTTCATCTGACCAAAAGTAGTATTTTGAGCATCATCCAAGATAATAAAGGAATTATTTAAGGTTCTTCCTCTCATATAGGCTAATGGGGCTATTTCTATTATCCCTCTTTCCATATACTTTTGAAATTTTTCGGAAGGCATCATTTCGTACATTGCATCATATAAGGGGCGAAAATAGGGGTCTATCTTTTCCAATAAATCTCCTGGTAAATAACCTAAACTTTCTCCGGCTTCTACCGCTGGTCTAACCAAAATTATTCTATCTACTTCTTCATTCTTTAGGGCAGACAGAGCAATAGCTACTGCTAAGTAAGTCTTTCCCGTTCCAGCAGGTCCGATAGCAAAGACAATATCATTCTTTCTAACAGCTTCTATATATTTCTGTTGACCTAAAGTTTTTGGCTTAATATCTTTATCTTTTTTAAAAACGCGAATCACGTCTTTGTATAATAATTTCCAATCTACAGGCTGATTACTCTGAGACATTTCAACATGGTATTTTACCTGTGCTATAGAAAGTGGATGCCCATTCCTAATTATAGAGAGAAGTTCTTCAATTATTTTTACAGCCTTATCTATTTCACTTTTTTTCCCCGAAATAATTAACTTGCTATCATTTTGTGTTGATACTCCTATTGAAAAATGCTGGTTGATAAATTTGATATTTTCATCATACTGTCCAAAAAGTTCTCTTAGCTCATCTTTATTATTAATTAATATGCTATGACTTATGTTTTTATCTTTTTCTATTATAATTCCCTACTTTCGTAAAATATAGTAAAGGAACTAAAAGTGTAAAACGCAAAGCGCAAAACCAAAACTAAAAACTAAAAACGAAGAAAAGAGCTTTAAATTTTTAATTTAATTATGGCAAATCTTATTAATCCAAAACTATACGCTAAACGCTGTACGCTCTACGCTAGTTTTGTTCACTAACGACTAATTTATCTCAATCTTTTATATCTCTGAAAATCATAAGGTCTTAGAGCTCTGGGCAGAGCAATTATCTCTGATAATATTATTCCGTCAATCAGAATATTATCAGATAAATATATTTCCAAACCGCTTTCCCAGCCAGATGAAATTTCTTCCCCACCTTCTACTTCTACTACCGGTTTTTTTTCTAAAACCTCTTTCTCTTTATCCTCACCTTTGTCCTTATAAAATTCTTTAACCTCGTCATCTATAATAATTTTATCCTTTTTTTCTATATTATCAACTTGTTTTATATTAATCTTATCCTCAGGTGAACCTGCTTCATCCTGAATTTCCGAAAATACCGAGATGGAATTATCTTCTTCTTTCCGCATTAAGCTATAAGATCTTCTTTTCTTATTTCCTATCCGGCTTAACAAACTTATTATAATATAGAAAATAAATATATATAAAACTAATGACATTGTTTATTCTATCCTTTTTAAGTAAAATAATATTATCTTATTTATTTTCTTTCTTCTTTGAGGTTTCAGAGATACTATCCCGCATAGCAGTATCGGCAGCGATATTCTTCAAATTATAATAATCCATTACTCCTAATTTTCCAGTTCTTAACGCTTCTGCCATAGCCTTAGGAACTTCTGCTTCTGCTTCTACCACCTTTGCTCTCATTTCTTGAACTCTGGCTTTCATTTCTTGCTCCTGAGCTACCGCTAATGCTCTTCTCTGTTCAGCCCTGGCCTGAGCAATCTTCTTATCCGCTTCTGCCTGATCAGTCTGCA
>JAKLPU010000017.1:0-3003 GCA_022013755.1 Candidatus Atribacteria bacterium
GTCACTTTTTCTATTTCCTGAATACGGTCTACAGAATATCTGGCATTTTTTCTGATGTTTTCAATAGCTTCTTGGCCTATCTTTCCTAATTCAAATAAAGCTTCACAAACTAAAAGCTCTATTTTTAACCAAGTTTTATATCTATTCTTCTCTTCCCAGATATTTTTCATGGCCGGAAGAGAATATCGATCAATCATTGATATCACCTCTTATTTGGTTAGCTGGTTAGCTAGTTAATTGGTTAGTTGGTTATTAGTTTTATATAAGTTTACAGTTATCATTATACAGCTAAAAATTTAAAACTAAAAGCGAAAAACCATAATTCAAAACTCAAAACTTTTTCTCTCAATATTTAATTTTAAGTTCTGTTTTTACTTCTTTATCTTTTCGTTTTTTCTATGTATCATGCGAGATAAGAAAGATGAAAATCAATATATAAAATAATATATTTAAATTTTAAGCTATGGCTTTAAGTTTTGCGCTTTTCGTTTTTCGCTTACGCTACACGCTATCCGATAGAATGAAATACTATTCACTATATACTAATTAGTCGTTAAACTTAAACTAACTAACCAAGTAACTATTTAACCAATTAACATCAATTTTATTCATTCAAATATTTTTTTTCTGATAATAGTTTGACTTCTTTTGGGACCTACAGATACTATAACTACTTTGGTTTTTACCAATTCTTCTATTCGGTTGATATAATCCTTTAATTGTTGGGGAAGGTCTCCGTATTTAGTTATCTGAGAAATATCTCCTTTCCATCCTTCCATCTCTTCATATACCGGGATACAGTTCTGTAAGGTCTCTAAATTAACTGGGAACTCTTTTATTATTTCTTCATTACACTTATAAGAAGTGCATATTTTGATCTTTTCAAAATCACTTAGGACATCTATCTTAGTTAGAACCATGCTATCCATCCCATTAATTCTGACTGCGTAGTTTACTAATACCGCATCGAACCAACCACATCTTCGAGGCCTTCCGGTAGTTGCTCCAAATTCTCCTCCTTTTTGGCGGATATATTCTCCTAATTCCCCTTTTAGTTCAGTGGGAAAAGGTCCTCTTCCTACTCGGGTAGTATAGGCTTTAGTTATTCCCATAACTCTGTCTATTTTAGTAGGACCTACGCCTGTTCCAATGCAGGCCCCGCCGGCTATTGGATTAGAGGAAGTCACATAAGGAAAAGTCCCATGGTCAACATCCAAGAGAGTCCCTTGAGCACCTTCAAATAATATTTTTTTATCTTCATTAATTGCCTGATTTAAGTATAGGGAAACATCTGTCACGTATTTTTTTAATAATTGACCATATTTCTTATATTTTTTTAAAATGTCCTTCTTTTCCTGATCAGATATTTTAAGCCCATATAATTTTTCAAAAATAGTATCCTTTTCGTTTAGATTATTCTCTAATTTTTTTGGTAAAAACTTTTCATCGATCAAATCAATCATTCTTATCCCGGTGCGGGCAATTTTATCTACATAGGCTGGACCAATCCCTCTTTTGGTTGTACCTATTTTATCTTTCCCTCTTTTTATTTCTTTTATCTCATCCAAGGTTTTATGATAAGGTAAGACAACATGGGCTTTAAAATCTATGAATAAATTGTCATCGATTTCTATGTTTTTTTTCTTTAAATTTTCTATTTCCTGCAATAAAGCTTCCGGATCTATCACCACTCCGTTGCCGATAAGACATTTTACCCCTTTATGTAAGATACCAGAAGGTATAAGGTGAAAGATAAATTGTTTATCTCCCTTTACTACCGTATGACCCGCATTACAACCCCCTTGATATCTAACAACAATGTCTGCTTCCTCGGAAAGCAAATCAGTTATTTTACCTTTTCCTTCGTCTCCCCATTGAGATCCGACTACAACCAATGTTGACATAAAAATATTACCTACTCTTTCGATATTTTGTTATTTAAGAATTCAGGAGCCAGTAGTCAGGAGTAGAAAAATATAAAATAACTTAACAAAAAGATGTAATCTTATATTCCAAGATAATTCTGAATACTGGATTCTGTCTTCTGACTCCCTTTTTCCTAACTATACGCTAAACGCTCCACGCTATCTTTCTTCACGTGATACTCGATACGCGATACGATTTTATTCCCATTCGATCGTTGCGGGTGGTTTTGAACTTATATCATAAACCACGCGGTTAATACCTTTAACCTCGTTGATAATTCTATTAGATATCTCTTCTAATATCTCATATGAAATTTTCGCCCAATCAGCAGTCATGCCATCACTACTTTTTACAATCCTTAAAGCAAGCACAAAATCATAGGTTCGAATATCTCCCATCACCCCTACCGTCTTTATGGGAAGCAGAATACCGAAAGATTGCCAGACCTTTTTATATAAGTTATTCTTTTTTATTTCCTGCTTAATTATCTCATCTGCTTCTCTTAAAATATCTAATTTTTCTTTATCGGCCAAACCAATTACTCTTATAGATAATCCCGGCCCAGGGAAAGGTTGTCTCCAGATTACCTCTTCAGGTAGCTTTAGCTTTTTCGCTACTTCTCTCACTTCATCCTTAAACAGATATTTTAAAGGCTCCAGGACTTTAAGTTTCATTTCCTCAGGCAATCCACCTACATTATGATGAGACTTAATCTTTGAAGAAGGACCTTCTAAGGAAATACTCTCTATTACATCAGGATAGAGAGTCCCTTGTAATAAATATTCTACCTTACCGATGTCTTTTGCCTTTTCCTCAAATACTCGGATAAATTCTTCCCCAACGACCATTCTCTTTGTCTCGGGATCACTTACGCCTTTCAATCTCTTTAAAAATCTCTCAGAGGCATCAACATAGATTAAATCTATTTTAAAATTTTCTTTAAATCTTTTTTGTACTTCTTCTGCTTCTCCCTTTCTTAATAGGCCATTATTAATGAAAATACAATATAGCTGATTGCCAATAGCCTTGTGGGTTAATACTGCTGCCACCAATGAATCTATCCCTCCACTTACGCCA
>JAKLPU010000142.1:0-4087 GCA_022013755.1 Candidatus Atribacteria bacterium
AAGAGTAAAAATATTAGAAAAGAAATTAAAAAATATAGACAAGGAAGAAGCAAAAGACTTGCTTAGCTTGATAGATGTTCTTACTAAAAAGAGTGTATGGATTTTAGGAGGAGATGGATGGGCTTATGATATCGGTTATGGAGGATTGGATCATGTTATTGCCCAGAGGCGTAATGTCAATATCTTAGTATTAGATTCAGAAACTTATTCTAATACTGGTGGCCAGATGTCTAAAGCGACTCCTCTTGGGGCAATTGCAAAGTTTGCTGCTGGAGGCAAAAGGACTTTCAAGAAAGATTTGGCAATGATGGCAATGTCTTACAGAGATGTATATGTGGCCCGAGTGGCAATGGGAGCTAATGATGTGCAAGTGATTAAAGCTTTCCAGGAAGCAGAGGCATTTAATGGTCCTTCCCTTGTTATAGCCTATAGTTCTTGTATTAGCCATGGATATAATTTGATTCATGGTTTAGAACAACAAAAGTTAGCAGTCCAATCGGGATATTGGCCCTTAATAAGATTCAATCCAGATCTTGATAAAGAGGGGAAAAACCCTCTCCAATTGGATTCCAAAGCTCCGAGCATTCCTTTAGAAGAATATATATATAATGAAAATAGATACAAAATGCTTACCCGAATTATGCCAGAGGAAGCTAAAAAATTGTTAAAAGAAGCTCAAGAAGGGGTTTTAAAACGTTGGAAGCTTTATGAACACTTAGCCTCACCCTTTGTAAAAAAATAATAAATAAATGATAATATAGGCAATCTCTTAACAAGAGATAGTAAGTATTAATTATAAGAAGATACCGTAAGTCCTCAAGATTTGCGGTATCTTCTTTGCCCATGATTTCTTTTTTTCTATTTCTTTACACGATACGCAATACGATATACTCGATACTAATATTAAAACAATAGTTGTTTTTATATTTTTTTCTATTATAATATAAATAGATTAATAGAACGCATAGGAGAGGAGAGTAAATAAATGGTAGAAAAAGGTACCTATAGGCTTAAAAAAGGTTTAGCCGAGATGTTAAAAGGCGGAGTAATAATGGATGTGGTGAATGCAGAACAAGCAAAAATTGCCGAAGAAGCGGGTGCAGTGGCAGTTATGGCTTTGGAAAGGGTTCCTGCTGATATTCGATCTGCCGGCGGTGTAGCCAGGATGGCTGACCCTAAAATAATAAAAGAGATAATGAAAGCTGTAACTATTCCGGTAATGGCTAAGGCAAGGATTGGGCATTTTGTGGAAGCCCAGGTTTTAGAAGCTTTAGGAGTAGATTATATTGACGAAAGTGAAGTGTTAACTCCCGCTGATGAAAATTACCATATAGATAAATTGAAATTTAAAGTTCCTTTTGTCTGTGGAGCAAGAAATTTAGGTGAGGCTTTGCGAAGGATAGGAGAAGGTGCAGCCATGATTAGAACTAAGGGAGAACCGGGAACAGGAAATATAGTGGAAGCGGTGAGGCATATGCGCGAGGTTATGGATGAAATAAGAAGATTAAAAAATATACCTAAAGAGGAATTGATGACCAAAGCTAAAGAATTAGGTGCTCCTTTTGAACTTTTACAAGAGGTAGCTCAAAAAGGAAAATTACCAGTAGTTAATTTTGCTGCCGGAGGTATAGCTACCCCTGCTGATGCAGCTTTAATGATGCAGTTAGGGGCAGATGGAGTGTTTGTAGGTTCAGGAATATTCAAATCAGACGATCCTAAAATAAGGGCTAGAGCTATTGTAGAGGCGACTACCCATTACGATAATCCTAAAATTATAGCTCAAGTTTCAGAAGGATTGGGCGAAGCGATGAAAGGGATAGAAATTTCTCAAATTGCCGCAGCTGAACGGATGCAAGACAGAGGATGGTAAGCTAAGAATTAGATTAAAAAATGAACCAGAGAGGAGCTAAGGAGTAATCTTGAAAGTCGGAGTATTATCCCTACAGGGAGCAGTAGAAGAACATTTAGAGATGATAAAAAGGTGTGGCTTTGAGGGAATCAAGGTAAAAACGGTTGGAGATTTAGAAAAAGTAGATAGATTAATAATACCCGGAGGCGAAAGCACCGCTATTGGTAAATTAGCCAAAATATATGGCTTAGACCGAGAGATTATTAAAAAGGGTAGAGAAGGGATGCCTATATTTGGGACCTGTGCAGGTATGATTTTATTAGCAAATAAGGTTATGGGCATTGAGCAGATAAGATTTAATTTAATCGATATTGTGGTAGAAAGAAATGCTTTTGGAAGACAGGTAGATAGTTTTGAAGTTAATTTAAAAATAGAAGATTTTTCCGGAAAACCTTTTAAAGCAGTATTCATTAGAGCTCCTTATATCAAGAAGGCAGGAAGGGAAGTAAAAGTTTTAGCTGAATTTAAGGGAAAGATTGTAATGGCTCGGCAGAAAAATATATTAGTATCATCTTTTCATCCAGAATTAACTAATGATTTAAGAGTACATAAGTATTTTTTAAGTGAAAATTTTTAGGATGATTCTGATGCTTTCTTGATCACACCTCCCTGATGCCTCATATAAAAAAGTACTTGAAAGCTGATACGATACCTCAAGTAGAAATGTACTCGAACCTACTTGAAGGTTCCACACTTTTTTCTAGTAGATCTTCTCTTACTTTTTGCTTTAAAGCATTTAATTTAAGGAGCTTATCTTGTAATTTAGTTATCTTTCTTTTCAGCTCTGCTGGATTTAGCATAGCATATTGGCTTTTCAATTTCATCTTTATCTCATCTTCAATATCAGGAGAGGCCAGAACTCTTCGGTAAGGGGTCTTAGCCTCATCATATCTTTTGATAACCTTACTTCCTATTCTTTCCTTTTTGATCAGTTTTCTAACCGGTTGAAAGAAGTTGACGTAGAGTCTAAGATAAACATACAGTTCATTTAGAATGCTAAGTTCCTTATCGGTATCATATCTGGCATAGCCTACCGCCCTTCTGATGACCGACCAGTTCTTCTGTTCCACAAAACAGGAATCATTCTTGCGATACGGTCTACTTCGGGTAAAGGTAATCTTATGCTCCTCACAATAACGAATTAGATGGGCATTGATAAACTCAGCTCCATTGTCTGAATCTAACCCTAAGATAGAGAAAGGTAATCTCTCTTTTATGGTCTCTATGCCGGAAAAGACCCATCTTTGAGCCTTATTCTTTACCGCTATCATCTCCTCCCAGCCGGTAGAGATATCGGTAAAATTTAGACTCTGGATAAAATCACCCCTTACTGCCCCTCCATCATGGGAGACCAGGTCTGCTTCGAAAAAGCCAGGTTTAGCCTCATCCCAATCGGCAAAGGTCCTAATGGGGATACTCTTTTTTAATAGGCTTCCTGGTCTGGTAGTAGACCTGCCTTTTATTCTGAATCTCTTTCTGGTATCAGTTAGAAGCCTATCGATAGTAGCCGCACTTATCTTAAAGAGCTTTTCTCTTACCTTAGCACTTAAGTTAATTTCCCTCCATTTTTCTAATACCGGGATAATCTCTTTTAAGAAAGGAGCCAGTCTTTTGGAACAGATATAATCACATATTTTCCAGATCTCCTTTAAGGCTACCAGAACACCTTCATCATAAATCTTTTTCTTCTTTCTTTTGATTTTCCTCTTATCTCTTACCAGTCTTACTCTTTTGCCCCTTATATGCATATACCCTAATACTTCTTTTAGCCTTAAGACTCTGGCGGCATAGGAGCGGTTATACCTGGTAAGTCTAATAAATTCATCTAACATAATAGTCTTTTCTTTTTTAGATGATTTCCTGTATCGATCTCTTAATTCTCTGGTTACGGCCTTTTTCTGCCTCATGGTTAACATTCCTTTTTACCTCCTCATATATTTAAAAGAGATAATTCTTTCTCTTTAAATATAGAGGAAATTAGGTTATAATTAAAATAATTTGGAGTACTTTTTTATATGAGGCATCGATACTATTTGGAGTACTTTTTTGGTGAGGCAATTCGATATCTTTTATTTAATTTAATTTGTGATAAAATGAAATATATTTAAGAATAAAAAAAGGTAGAAGGACGAAATAGAAAATTATGGCAACATTTGAAGATTTTCAGAAAATAGATAT
>JAKLPU010000143.1:0-7795 GCA_022013755.1 Candidatus Atribacteria bacterium
AGTTTCTCTTTTACTTTATTTTTCCTCATAATTCACTCCTTAAATACTTTAAAAAATTACAACTCCTTCTTTTCATTTAAAAAAACAATGATTGATTTAGGGGAAAATGGGGTAGTTATTATAAAGGCAGTTCTGGTTCTTCGCTTTCAATTTCCTCTCTTATTTTGCTTCCAGCCTCTTTTTGTAGGCTGATTTCCAGCTTCTGGATTTTCTTCTTTTGACTGGAAATTATCTTCATTTTTCTTATCACAGATGGAACTGACACTAACAAACTCATCAGAATCCCCAAAGCAAGAGTAATCAAAAGTATCAGCGCTAATGAGCTTTCAAATCTCCAGGTCAAAAAACTTACCGCTATTGGGACTGCATTCTGAAGGGCAAAAACAACAGCCAGAATAGCTATAATAATAGCCACAATCAATTGTAACTGCATACAAATAACACTCCTTTTCTTTTTCATATTATTTTGAATTATTAATTCATTAATCAATTTAACCTTCTATTTTAATCTTTGCCTCTTTTACATCCCTCTCTCTAGCAATATCTTTAGCTCTCCTTTCACCCTCTAAGCGGTGGTCGTAGAAACGCTGGGTAGAATAAGCAAAATCTATGTCAGCTCGCTGGGCAAATTCTTTTAAAACATCTTCCCAAATTGCCTGCCCGCTGTCTCGACGGCGTTGAGGTTCACAAAGATAACGTATTGTCAACAAGACTCCGCTATCCTGCACGCTGGTATAAACAATGGGGGTAAGTCTGGAATATAATATCATAAATTTTTTACTGGCTTCTTTTACTCTCTTCTCAGCTGCTTTGCTTAATTGTTCAGCATCCTTATCAGCAATTTTTTGTAATATTTTTTTGGCTTTTTTCCAATTGCTTTCGAAAGTTATCAGGACCGGAATTTCATTCCAGATATACTGGAATCCTTTGCTATAATTTGCCAGCGCCTCACTTAACACAATGCCGTTAGGAATATGGATAATTCGACCGGTACTCTGGTCGGCATTCACCCAATTACCGATTTCCAAAAGAGTAAATTGGAAAACCCGGGTATCGATAACATCCCCGGCATAATTCGCAATCTGAATCCGGTCTCCCACAGAAAAAGGTCTCCGGCTTATAATAAAAAGCCAGCCTGCGAAATTTGAAACTACATCTTTTAAAGCAATGGCTATACCGGCTGACAATAAACCCAGGTAAGTAGCTATAGATTGAAAACCGCTAAACAACAGACGCCCTATTAAAAACAAACCCAAAACAATTACTACATAGCCAGAAGTCTTCCTCCAGGTATAACGAGTACGTACATTTTCAGTCCGGCGCCATACTATCTTTATAATCAAATAGTAAAGAATCCATAAAACCAAGGCAACAACCAAAGAAGCAAATATTTTAATCTGTACCTCGGGGCTCAAACCGATAGTTCCCTGTATCCACTCCATTAAATTTTTCATATTTACTCCTAATTAAATTATCTTTTTTCTTCATTTTCTTAATTTTAAATAATAATTCTTTCTCTCAGCAATTTCATCCAATATCGAATGGAAAATTTCAGATCTCTCTTTAACCTCCAGTCCAAAGGAATCCTTCTTCGCTTTATTCAATGTCTCCTCTAATTCTTCAATCTCTAAAACTGTTGCGGCAACACAATAATAACTTTTGGAACGTCCTTCATTAAATTCTTGTAACATCTTTTTTAATAAGTTCTCTCTGGTTTTTTGTACCTTTTCAAACTCATTAACTCCATTCTTTTGAATGAAAGCAATGTCATTTTCCAACTTCTGATAACATTTGAAAGAATCAACCCGTTTGCTAAATTCTCTATGCTTTCTCCATTTTTCACAAGTTTCATTTTCTTTACATTGCCAGCAAAATTCAATCCCTTTTTTCTTTATCGCACAAGTGATAAAAGGACATCCAGCAGACATTCTAAATTCGCTTTTACAACCTTCGCATCTGCTTTTACTTTCGGTGTGGTAACGGGGGCAAAGTCTGCAAGAAAGGCCACAGATTCCAATCTCAGGATATTTGATTTGCATATTTAACTTTTTCGTCATATTATTTACTTTTCTTGTTTTCAAGAAACTCTTTTATCTTTTTCATCTTTATCTTATAACTTCTACAATGTCAGTGGGCATTATGGATAGATTAGAGAATTTAGTAGTAACCAGGGCTATAGAAATATTTTCTTTGACTTGGATTATCCTTGCCTGAGCTACTAAAATTAACTCTCTATCCAGAACTTCTTGAGTTTTAGGATCTAATATGACTTCTCCTTCCTGGGATATTTTTATTTCATCTCCTACCGTAATGCCAGAATTTTCCCCCAGATTTATATACACTTGAGTTATTTCCCCACTTGAAGTTGATTCTACTTTTACTACATATCCTTCTAAGGACAAGGAAGAGACTACTATTGCTCTACTATCCATCTTTGCCGCAAATTCTACTGCAGCTTGCTGACAGACATCTTCTATAGCAGAGAAAATATCTGCCACCGATTCAGAAGATAACCCCAACCCTCCAGCAACAGGAACACGAATGGATACTCCGGATTTGGAAGTAGTTCCCTTTTTTACTTCAGAAAAAATAATTTCTCCAGTGGTCACATTTATAGCCCTTATGGTTATCGTTGCTGAAGCAGCTGATTTTTTTAGACTTACGGGTCCTAATTTAATTCCCCCTGATTTCTGGTAAATTATACTGGTCACACTTCCTGTAACTATTAAATCTACACCGAGCATTTTCCCAATTTTAACCGCGGTAGAAGGGTCAACTCTTCCGGAATAAACCTGAAAATCTTGTTCTTCCAGGATAGCATCTAACTTAATCCTTTCGAATACCCGAAAGCGCTCGGTCTTTATCAGGGCATTTATCATTAAATCTGTAGCGGCTTTAGACAATTCTGAATTAATATGCCAGATGTAATCCGGGGCAGTTGAGTCAAATCCGATCACTGCTACTCTGGGTAGTTCTGCTGAAAATCCTAAATTTGCTGCAAATAAAATAACTATTAAAATTGTGAATAAGATATTTCTCATTTTTATCACTTTTTTATGCCTCCTATTATTACTATAATTTTATATTAATTATACTATATTTAAATTTTAAATAAAATCTTTCTTATTCCTCTTTTATTTTTATACTACATTAATCCTTAAAATTCCTTCTTTTTTAAAATAATAAATAAAATATTGATTTAAATGTGTTTATGAAAAAAATAGATAATAGAAAATGGATATATTTAGAAGGAATGTTATAAAGGTATAAATTTTACCTGATTTTTTTACCAATTCCGTAATGAGGGTTATAGGGCTCTCCTGATTTATTAGGGGATCTCCTTTTCCACCAAATTCATTATAGAGTGGCATAGGGAAATCCCCTAATACAATTATCTCCTTTTAAACTTTTGGTAGTTCTTTTAAGGCCTCTTCAATTTTTTCCTGGGAATAGTCATAATCTTTTAATTTTCCGGCAAAGTAATCTTCATAAGCAGCCATATCCATATGACCATGTCCACTAAGACCTAATAATATAGTTTTTGCCTCTCCCGATTCTTTACATTTAAGTGCTTCATCGATAGTAGCTCTAATGGCATGATTGGTTTCCGGGGCACTGATAATTCCTTCATTTCTAGCAAAGGTTACTCCTGCCTCGAAAGTTCCTAATTGGTGTTCTGCCCGGGCTTCCACTAATCCTAATTTTAGTAGATGACAGATAATGGGAGCCATTCCGTGATATCTTAATCCGCCAGCGTGAACCGGTGGTGGAATAAAACCATGTCCCAATGTATTCATCTTTAGTAAAGGGGTAAACCCTGCTACATCACCATAATCATAAGCATAAGGACCCCTGGTTAAAGTCGGACAACTTGCCGGTTCAACATTTATTATTTTTAAATCAGGTTTTAACCCTTCAATTTTATCTTTTACAAATGGTAAGAAAAGACCGGCAAAGTTTGACCCACCTCCCACACATCCAATAATAATGTCAGGATATTCATCGATCTGCTCCATAACCTTTTTTGTTTCTAACCCAATGATAGTCTGGTGTAATAAAACATGATTTAATACGCTTCCCAAGGAGTAATGAGTATCATCACGTTTTACTGCCTCTTCTACTGCCTCACTGATGGCCAGACCAAGACTACCCGGACAATCGGGATCTTTAGCCAACATATCCCGCCCAGCTTGAGTATCAGGAGAGGGACTGGGAATGCAATTTGCTCCCCAGGTCTGCATCATTACCCGACGATATGGTTTTTGCATATAACTGATCTTAACCATATATACCTTAATCTCCAGACCGAAACAGGCACCGGCAAAAGCTAAGGCACTGCCCCATTGCCCCGCTCCTGTTTCAGTAGTTATCCGATTAATCCCTTCTTTTTTATTATAGTAAGCCTGGGCTACCGCCGTATTAGGTTTATGGCTTCCCGGGGGACTGCTACCTTCATACTTATAGTAAATCTTAGCGGGAGTATCCAGTGCTTTCTCTAATCTCCGGGCGCGATAAAGGGTAGTTGGTCTCCAGAGTCGATAAACATCCTGAACTTCTTCGGGAATTTTAATATAGCGTTCAGGACTCATTTCCTGTTTTATTAACTCCATAGGAAATAAGGGAGCAAGGTCATCAGGCCCGATAGGCTTGCCTGTTGCCGGATGTAAAGGAGGTGGGAGCGGCTCTGGCAAATCGGCTAAAATATTATACCAGGATGTGGGCATTTCTTTTTCATCAAGACAAAATTTAACTCTTTTCATTTTTTTATTCTCCTTTCAAATTTAAAAAATTTACTTTTAACTCAATTATCTTTTTTGCTCTTTTGTAAATATCTCTTGCCCCCTGAGGGGCCAATTGTAAAATAAAAATATAAACATACCTAACCTCCTCTGCTCTTTTTTCTAAAAAAATTCCCAAATAATCTTTTTTATAAATAAAAAAGCCCTTCATCCCAATTTATTCTAATAATAGGGACGGAGAGCTATTTTTTCCGCGGTGCCACCCTGATTGAGTCTAATAAATTAATATAATATACAGTCTTAATTATTAAACTCCTCTTATATGGCATATTGGCATATAATATTAATTCTAAACAAAAAAACCTTTCATCTCCAAGAGACGAAAGGTTAATTCCGTGGTGCCACTCTAATAGGATTTTTATTTATTTAGAAAAATCCTACTCTAAGAGTACGGGCAATATAAATTAATTATATACCGATACACTTTTCCTTTTTACAGGGGAAAAGTCCGTCAAAACTTACTCGGACTATTTGAGTCCTTTCAGTTTGAAGCTTGTGGGTCCATTTCGCAGATCCTTTAAAATCTTTGTGTCGCTTCTCACCAAAAACGACTCTCTGTTAAATTTTGTAATCTGCTACTTCTCCCACGCTCTGCTTTTAACTATTTATTATTTTCAATAATTATAACATGGATGTCAAGTTTAATTAAAAAATACTCACTAATTCTCTAACTACCACACAAAAATTTACACTAACCGCTAAAATATTTATAGTTTTCTAAAGTTTATCAGAGGTGTTTTTTGGCTCTCTGCAACCAAACCCATACTTTTCACCCCCTATTGAGTGAAGACTTTATCAACGGGCAACGATCCCTTAACCAAGTTAATAATTTTCATAAATCTTACGAAAATGAAACCCGTAGACGGCATAGGTTATGGCCATAGGTAAGAGTTGCGGATGCCGAAACAAAGTCCAGAAAAAGATTTTCCAATAATAAATTCTTTCCTTCCCTATTATACCCAGCTGCCAGATAGATTTAAGAAACGCAGTAAGATAACAAAGATGAAATTGATATCTTTTCTTTTTTAAAGTTTTCATATTTTTTAAAAGCGTCAGGAGACGTTCATAGTAACATTTAGGGGAATAAATGGTATTGAGAACTCTTTTATAGTTATCGATAAGTGCTTTGTAATTCATTTTGGGAATAAAATTAATGGAAAGGTCAGTATTGTCACCTGTGGCTTCCTTTAATAATCTATTCTCTTTAGCAAGTCGCTGGTAGAGTTTAGTGCCTCGAGGAGCGTTTAATAGCCCGACCATGGCGCTGGCAATTCCACTTTTTTGGATGAATTCAATTAGTCTTTCAAAAATTGCCGGTGTATCATTATCAAAGCCCATAATAAATCCTCCGTTAACTATCAAACCAAACCTTTGAATCTTTTTAACACAAGCTATTAGATCACGATTTTTATTTTGTAACTTGTTGCATTCTGCTAAGCTCTTCTCGTTAGGAGTCTCAATGCCCACAAATACTGAACCAAACCCTGCATGAACCATCAACTGTATAAGTTCCTCATCATCGGAGAGATTTATAGAGGCTTGAGTAGTAAAGGAGAAAGGATATTTTCGTTTTTCCATCCAATTAATTATTGCAGGCAGTACTTCACCTTTTAATTCTCTTTTATTTCCAATGAAATTATCATCAACAATAAATACTCCACCTCTCCATCCCTGTAAATAAAGACTCTCTAATTCTACTAATATTTGGTCCTTAGTTTTTAATCTCATCTTATGTCCAAAGAGTAAGGTAACATCACAAAAATCACAGTTAAAGGGACAACCACGAGAATATTGGATACACATAGTGGCATATTTATTTATATCAGCTAATTCCCAAAGTGGAATGGGAGTCTTTTTTAAATCTACCCACTGATCTGAGGTATAGATATGTTTAAGGTGTCCTCGTTTTAAATCTTCTAAAAATAGAGGTAGAGTGATTTCAGCCTCATTAAGTATAAAATAATCTACATCATCCTCAAAGTCTTCATATCCGGATGTAAAGAGAGGACCGCCGGCAACAATCTTAGTTCCTAACCTCTTACATTGAGCAATTATCTTCTCAACCGATTCTTTTTGAATAGACATAGCACTAATAAATACATAATCAGCCCATTTGATGTCTCTATCAATTAATGCTGTTACCGTCATATCTACCAGTTTTTTCTCCCAGTCTTTAGGAAGCAGGGCAGCTACAGTTAACAGCCCCAAAGGAGGGAGACTCGCCTTTTTAGAAATAAATTTTAAAGCATATTTAAAACTCCAGAAGGTCTCTGGATATTCAGGGTAAACAAGAAGTATTTTCATGTTAATCTTCCCCTTAATTTTATATTTTTTTGTATGGGCATCATACGAATAGAAATTAAAGACATAACGATATTATTTTTTATTCTAGTTTAATTATAATAATTCGACATTTACTTCGAAATATCCTCTTTTTTAAAATAAATTAATTTTTTTATTCTAAATTTCCTTTTTCATCAAGTTTAATTACCCAGGCATCATATCTTCCTGCTCCTTTTGATTCAGTATATCCGCAAACCGCATAACCTCCATCCGTTGTCTTAATACCGGAGAATATTTCGTCATTTTGACTTCCGCCGAAGGTCTTATCCCAGGCCATCTCTCCGTTTTCATCAAGTTTAATCACCCAGGCATCATATCTTCCTGCTCCTTTTGACCAGGTATATCCGGCAAGGGCATATCCGCCATCGTCAGTTTGGATAATAGAATTAGCCATATCTGCTTCGATTCCACCAAAAGTCTTATCCCAGGTGAGGATCTCTCCTGCTGTATAACCTATACAGCAAAAAGAAATTAATACCAAAACTACAAAGATAATTATTAATTGGGAATTTATAAATTTTCTCATAATATATACCCCCTCTTTAAAATAATATTATTTCCATCTCTGTAATTAAATTTTTAATAATATTCTCTAGAGCTGTATTCTTATAAGCAGTAAATAATAAGTGGTTTTTCGTATAAGTAAGGCTGTA
>JAKLPU010000144.1:0-3720 GCA_022013755.1 Candidatus Atribacteria bacterium
TTAAGAGGTATGTTTGCGGGCGATAAGTCTCGAAAGGATAGTTTGGTAGGATATGGTTTTCGTCTACCTTCTGCCTATGATAATAGACCACTGTATTTTAAAGAAATAGAAAATTATATGGAGAAAGTTGTCTTTGTTTCAGCAACTCCGGCCAAATACGAATTAGAAAAAAGCAAGCAAATTGTTGAACAGATTATCAGACCCACAGGATTAGTTGACCCGGAGATAATTTTAAGACCAGCTAAAAATCAGATTGATAACTTAATAGCAGAAATAAAAAAAAGGACAGAAAAAAAAGAGAGAGTATTGGTGACTACTTTAACTAAGAGGATGGCTGAAGATGTAGCTGAGTACTTGGAAGAAATTAATATAAAAGCAAAATATCTTCACTCAGAGATTAAGACTTTGGAAAGGATTAACATTTTAAAGGATTTAAGATTAGGTAAATTTAATGTGTTAGTAGGAGTAAATCTTTTAAGAGAAGGATTAGAACTCCCGGAAGTATCTTTAGTAGCTATTTTGGATGCTGATAAAGAGGGTTTTTTAAGGTCAGAAACCTCTTTAATTCAGACTATGGGGAGAGCAGCAAGAAACATAAACGGCACAGTTATTTTGTATTGTGAAAATATTACTGGGTCGATAAGAAGAGCAGTGAAAGAAACTAATCGAAGAAGGGAAATACAATTAGAATATAATCATAAATACCAGATAACTCCCAAAACTATAACTAAGACGGTAGAAGAATTTGCTGTTATTAATAACATAAATAGTTCCGAAGATTTTTCTACTGTAAACGAAGAGCATGAAAAATACTTAAGTGAGAGCAATTTATGGTTATTGATAAAATCTTTGGAGAAAGAGATGAAGCAAGCAGCAAAAAATTTAGATTTTGAAAGAGCAGCCTTGTTGCGAGATGAAATAAGAAGATTAAAAAAAGAGAAAACTTTATTCGGGAAATAAATAACTAGCGTATAGCGTACAGCGTGGAGCGTAGAGTTAGGAAAGAAGAAGTTAGAATTCAGAAATCAGAATAAATCCGTATCTCGTTAAGAATTAGTTAGTTGCCTGGTTAGTTAGTTAATAAATCAGTACAAACCAGTTAACTAATTAACTATATAAACGTTCAACTATCTAACAAATATTGATTGGTAATGAGTATGGCTTTGATTTATCAAATATGTTTTAGTTCGAATAAGCTCGACGCTAAAAAATTAAAAATACATAACAAGTATTTTCTTTATGATACTAAACGCTAAACGCTGCACGCTATACGCTAATTTAAAGGAGAGATATTAAGTGGTTCAGACTAAGATAATAATTAAAGGAGCACGAGAACATAATCTAAAGAATATTAATCTGGAAATACCTAGAAACAAATTGATTGTAATTACCGGATTGAGCGGTTCTGGTAAATCTTCTTTAGCTTTTGATACGATTTATGCAGAAGGCCAGAGAAGATATATTGAATCTTTGTCTTCTTATGCTCGTCAATTTATGGAAAGAATGAAAAAACCTGACCTGGATTACATTGAAGGATTATCACCAGCGATTTCAATTGATCAGAGAAAAGCAAGTAAGAATCCTCGCTCTACCGTAGGCACCGTAACGGAAATTTATGATTATTTGCGGTTACTTTTTGCCCGGATTGGAATACCTCATTGCCCGCAGTGCGGTAGACGGGTTAGCAAGCAGACGGTCGAGCAGATGGTTGATCAAATTTTAAATTTATCCCCGGGAACAAAAATACAGGTCTTAGCCCCGGTAATTCGCTTCAAAAAAGGTGAACACAAACAAATATTAGAAGATATTCAAAAAAAAGGATTTGTTAGAGTAAGGGTTGATGGAAACACTTTCGAAGTAGAAGAAGATATAAAAATCGATCGGTATAAAAATCATAATATAGAAGTTGTAATAGACAGGTTAATAGTAAATCCTGAAATGAAGACTCGTTTGGCTGGTTCTATCGAAACTGCTTTAAGTTTAAGTGAAGGAATAGTAGTAATTAATATAGAAGGTGGTAAAGAAAAGATGTTTAGCGAGCATTTTTCTTGCCCCAGCTGTGGAATTAATTTACCAGAAATTGCTCCCCGAATCTTTTCATTTAATAATCCTTATGGAGCCTGTTCTGCTTGTGGTGGGTTGGGTTTTAAAATGGAATTTGATCCTGAATTAGTTGTACCGGATAAGAACAAATCTATACTTCAGGGTGCCTTAGTTCCCTGGGGAGAGGTTAAAGGAAAATATTTATATCACATATTAAAGGGTTTAGCCGATTTTTATGGCTTCAGCCTTAACACATCTTTCGTTAAATTAAAACCTGAATTTCAGGAGATTATATTATACGGTTCGGGAGGAATAAAGATACCCTTTCAATATCAGAACGATGAACGATCTACCTATTGGACTCATGAAAATTCTTTTGAGGGAGTAATTAATAATTTAAAAAGACGTTATCGAGAAACTAAATCAGAATATATTCGCACAGAGATACAAAAGTTTATGAATATTGGACCCTGTCCCTCTTGTGAGGGTAAAAGACTTCGTCCAGAAAGCTTAAGTGTTACTATTGACGGTTTTTCTATAGCGGATATTACTGAAAAATCTATCAAATGGAATTATGATTTTTTTGAAAAATTAAAATTAGATGAAAGAAGAAGGGTTATTGCCGGCCAAATTTTAAAAGAAATAAAAAATAGATTAAGTTTTTTAAGTAATGTAGGTTTAAATTATCTAACCTTATCTCGTTCATCTTCTACATTAGCAGGAGGGGAGAACCAGAGAATTCGTTTAGCTTCCCAGATTGGCTCGAGCTTAACCGGAGTACTTTACATCTTAGATGAACCGAGTATTGGTTTACATCAAAAAGATAATTCTAAACTTTTGCAGACTCTTATCAAGCTGAGAGATTTAGGGAACACAGTGATAGTAATTGAGCATGATGAAGCTACGATGAGAATTGCAGATTACATCGTAGATCTTGGCCCTGGAGCAGGGGTACATGGAGGATATTTAGTAGCAAAGGGGAGCTGTAAAGATATAATAGAAAATAAGAAATCTATTACTGGAAAATATCTGAGCCACTTCAGTAAAATTAATATCCCCTCCAGAAGAAGAAAGGGTAATGGAAAATATTTAAAGATTTACGGAGCTCGCCAGTACAATTTAAAAAATATTGATGTATCTATTCCATTAGGTACATTTACTTGTATTACTGGAGTATCTGGTTCCGGGAAAAGTACTTTGATCGAGGAGACTTTGTATAAAGCTTTAATCAAGAAAATATATCAGAGCAGAGTTCATCCCGGTGATTATGATAAGATCGAAGGAATAGAAAATATTGATAAAGTGATAATTATCGATCAATCACCCATAGGTAGAACTTCTCGCTCTAATCCTGCTACTTATACCGGAGCCTTTGCTCCGGTTAGAGAAATATTTTCCAGGACAAAAGAAGCTAAAATTAGAGGTTATAAGGCGGGTAGATTTAGCTTCAATGTAAAAGGTGGAAGATGTGAGGCCTGTCAGGGTGGTGGGATAGTAAAGATTGAAATGTATTTTTTACCTGATGTATATATACCCTGTGAAGTTTGTAAAGGCCAAAGGTTCAATCGTGAAACTTTGGATATAAAATATAAGAGTAAAAATATAGATCAGGTCTTAGATATGACTGTTGAAGAGGCCCTGGGATTTTTTGCAGCAATCCCTATGATAAAAAGAAAA
>JAKLPU010000145.1:0-6188 GCA_022013755.1 Candidatus Atribacteria bacterium
TATTAGAAGAAGCGATTAAGGAATTGCGGGAAGAGAAAGAGGGAAAAGAAAAGGAAAAAGAGATTACCCCGGTTATCGATATTAAGATAGATGCTTATATTCCAGGAGGATACATCCCTGATTTAAAACAGAGAGTTTTAATTTATAAGAAATTAGCAGATATTAATGATTTAGAAGGTTTAGAGAGAACAAAGGAAGAGTTGAAGGATAGATATGGAATTTATCCCCGGGAGGTAAGGAATTTATTAGAGATAATATATCTGAAGATATTTTTAAGAAAGTTAGGCATTGGTTCCCTGGTGCTAAAGGAAAATAAATTAATTCTTAGATATCTGGAGAATGTTGAGATAAAGGCTAAATTAAGCAGGCTGCCTTCTTTTTATCGGCAAAGATTAATAATGGAGGAACATAGATTGACTGGAATTTCTAAAATTGACCTTTCCGGAATTAAATCTGCAGAAATTTTGAAATTCTTGAAGGAATTTGTAATAAACCTGGCGAAATAAAGCATAGTATATAGTATCGAGTATTGCGTATTACGTGAAGAAAATAATAATATACAATATGTAGGGGCAGACCTTGTGTCTGCCCGTAGGACTATTCACTAACGACTAATTATGAGTTTTGAATTATGGTTTTTCGTTTTTAGCTTTAAGCTTTTAGCCTATACGCTAAACGCTGTACGCTATACGCTAATTAAGAACAGAGGAAGAAATGTACGAAAAAGAGAAAGAACTATTTGCAGAAATGATGGGAATAATAGCTAAATTGAGAGGGCCAGAGGGTTGTCTCTGGGACAGAAAGCAGACCTTAAAATCTTTAGCATCTAATATTTTAGAAGAAGCTGAAGAAATTTCCCAGGCAGTTAAGTCTAAATATAAGGATAATCTGTGTGAAGAGTTAGGGGACTTGTTAATGGTAATACTTATGCAGATTGAAATTGCCCAGGAAAAAGGCCTATTTACTTATTCTGATGTACTGGCCGGGGTGGTAAAGAAATTTATCAGAAGACATCCTCATGTCTTTGGTGATATAAAAGTGAACACTCCCGAAGAAGCTTTAGCAGTTTGGAAGAAGATAAAAAGGGAAGAAAAAGGAAGTAAATAATTAAAAATAATACAATTAAGATTAAAAATTAAATTTAACCTATATAAAATATATGATATAATAAATTAATTAACTAGTTACTTGGTTAGCCAGTTAAAAATACAGGTTGCAAGTTGCGAGTTTCAAGTTTATAAAAGTCTTTACAGTGAACTGACAACTGAAAACTTGCATCTAATACTAACGACTAATTATAAGTTTTGAATTATGGTTTTTCGTTTTTAGCTTTAAGCTTTTAGCCTATACGCTAAACGCTGTACGCTATACGCTAACCATATACTAACGACTAACGACTAATCAATTGGAGAATAAATTCATGCCTGAGAAAAAATCAAAAAAATCCTTTCCAAAAGCAATATTAGTTACTTTGATTCTCGTTGTTCTAATTACAGGAGGATATTTTGCGATTCGGAGTAACCGGGCCAAAAATGAGATAAAATATCAGATAATTTCTAAGATAGAGAACTCCATCGATCGAGGAATCTATATTGGGAGAGTTAAAAATTATTCTCTTAAATCCATCACTTTATCTGATTTTAAGGTATTTAAAAACAGATCATTACTTGAAGAGGACCAAATCTTTGAAGCTGAAGAAATAATTGTCAATTATGATCTGGATTTTCTCTCTGCCTTAAAGAGGGAGACACCTCTGAGCTTTGAAGATATCACCCTGGTAAAACCCCGTATGACTTTGGTTAGAGACAAGCAGGGAATCTTTGATTTTATGGAAAAATTTAATTTTCATATTGATAATTTCGCAGTTTCCCCCAAAAGAGTGAATATTCAGGATGGAAATCTGGATTATATAGATTTCCAGACAGCCAAAGAAAATGGCCTTCTAACTAAAGCAAAATCTTTAAATGGCTATTTTTATCTGGAAAATTTACCTAAAGTTGAATTTGATTGTTCAGGTTTAAGAGAAGAAGATAATACCCCTCTTGCCCTAAAGGGATATTTTTTTGCGGATAGAGCGGACTATTCCCTCGATATTACTTTTAAAGATGCCGATATTACTCATTTTCAATATTATTTTGCGGAAACTAAACCCTTCAATTTAAAAAAGGGGTTGTTTGATTTAAATCTCCACCTGGTCAATGATTTAGATACTACTGAAGGCGAAACTATCTGGTATGGTCAGGCCTCCGCAAGAGATGTTGATCTATTCCCGGATTTTTTAGACGGTGTAGAGCTCAATCAAGCCGAGGGTTCAGCTACTTTTGATTCCAAAGAAACAATAATAGAGAAGGCTACTGCCTTTTATAAGAACTCCCCATTTACCCTGAAAGGGATTCTTACTTATATTGATGAGTTTAATTACAATATAAGGGTTAAATCAGATGATTTTAAATTAAGCGACCTGGAAGAGGGACTAAAAGGATATATGTCTCTGTCTCAAGGATTTCAAGCTGAAGGCAAGTCTAACCTGTCATTTGAAGTAAGTGGTTCAGAAGAAATTTTCCAGGTGCAAGGTGAATTGTCAACTGAACAAGGAGAAATTCAAGGTTATGATTTTTCTCATCTAAGGACAGAATTCAATTACGACCAAGATAGTTTTTATTTTAAAAATATGAAAGCAGAGGTTGGAGGAGGCGTTGTTGAGGGTACAGGCAAGATTATACTGAAAGACGAACTATCTGAATATGATATTTTATTTAACCTTGCTCAATTTGACGTAGAAAGCAATTTTCTAAAATCCTTCCATTTGGATTATCTGAAAAAGGGGTTATTATCGGGAAAAGTTGAGATTAGAGGGATTATTGCCCAGGGTCAAAAAATAAACCTTTCTGCCGAAGCGAAGGTTAAAAGTGAAGCAGGAATTCTTTCTCTAAAAGCACAAGGTGTAATTGCTGAAAATAATTATATGAATTTAAAAGTAAACACTGCGGGAATTAGCTTAGAAGAGCTGGGAGAAATCTTAAATTATCAAGAGATTAAAGGACTGGCGAATTTTACTGGAGAGTTGAGCGGCCTACTCGATGATCCCAAGATTAAAGGTACAATCAAAATTGAAAAAGGACAGATATCTGGATTACCCTTTAATTATTTAGAGGGGAAGATAGATTATCAGGGAAACATATTAAAACTGGAAGAACTTCTTTTTCAGGATGAAGGATTAACATTTAAAGGTGGAGGCAGTGCAGATTTTTCCGAAACAAAAGATGAAACGGAAATAAAAGTAAGTTTGCAGATAGAACAAGCAGATTTAAATTATTTGGCTAAATATTTTAGCATTGAACCGCCACTATCTGGTTCAGCTCAAGGGGATATTTTTATCCAAAGCCGTGGGTCTCAATTTGAAGCGAATGGCGATCTGCAAATACAAAAGGTTAATATAATGAACTATAGGGCAGAGTCTGGAAATCTAACCTTTTCCTTAAAGGATAAAAAAGTAAGCATAAAAAGTTTAGTGTTAAATTCTGGGAAGTCTCAGCTCTATGTCCAGGGTGAAGTTAATTTAGAAGAAGGATTACTCTTGGATCTGAGAGTCAGTTTCTTAAACCAGAGAATCGTACATCTAATGTCATATTTTTTACCACCAGATTTAATAAGTAAATTTATAGGAAAAGCTACGGGTTCTCTGGAGATAAAAGGCAACTATCCTTCTCCCGACCTATATCTATCAGCCTTGATCGAAGATGCCCAGTTAGAAGGAGTACCCTTAAACTCCATAGAAGTAAAGTTAGATAAAATTGGTTCTGTGGTCAGGATTAATCGGTTAATACTGAGTCAAAGAAAAGGGGAGCTTGTAGCCGGGGGATGGATTAATCTTGATGAGGATAATAAAAATTTAGATATTCACCTTTCAGCAGATAATGTAGATTTGAGCCAATTATCTGATCTTTTTGGTATAGAGGACGAGATTAAAGGCCTGGTAAACTTTAAGGCAGAGGTTACGGGAGATATTGACTTACCTAATATATCTTTCTCGACCAAGGTTGAAAAGGGGAAATTTCAGGATTTTATTTTTGATAATCTTACTTTTGAAGCTCTCTATAATCAGGATATCTTAGAGGTTGTACAATTTGTTCTGGATAAAGAAGGTCATCAAATAAAAGGAAAGGGCAAGATCCCTTATGGGTTTTCTTTTATGGGTAAAGAAAAAGTTACCCCAAGTTTAACTGATATTCCCATAGATTTTGTCCTTACTCTGGAAAATACTGATTTAAGTTTTATTAGTATGTTCTTTAAAGAAGATATTAAACAAATCCAAGGCTTAACCAACACTGAATTAAAACTTTCCGGGACTTTAAACCAACCGATTTTAAATGGTAATATCGCTCTTAACGGCGGCTTGATAGAGTTTTATGAATTGCCGGCGAAGATAAGTGATTTAAGTGTTTTGCTAAACTTAGAAGATAATTTAGTTAAGATAGAAGATATGAATTTCCAGATTGACCAATATAGGATTTATGCTTCCGGAGAATTTGCTTTGCAAAACTTGCAATTTCAGGATTTAAATATTAATATATGGAGTAATAAGGAGGAAATTCTATATCAGGATATTTTCAAGGCTCAGGCTGATTTGAAAGCAAAGTTAACTGGTCTCTTTACCTCTCCCCACATAGAAGGAATTTTAACTCTTTCTCAGGGAGAATTAAACTGGAAAGAAAATAATAAAGAAATCCCTTCTAATCCATCTGAACTTTTATCTAAATTAATTAACCTTAAAGGAGATATCGATCTTGAGGTACAAATTTTAGATGATTTCATTGCTAAAACCAATGATTTTAATTTGAAATTAGCGGGAGGTCTAAAAGTTCAGGGAGCTCTATCTGCTCCCAAATTAAACGGGGGATTAGAGATTAAACAGGGTTATATCACCTTTTTAGATAAGAAATTCAGAGTATCTGAAGGTAAAGTAATATTTGCTGATTCTACAGGGGAAGATATGATTTTAGATATAAGAGCAAAGACTGAAATTGATGACATAGATGTGTTTGTCAGTGTAAGTGGAATTCTTGCTCAACCTATGGTTACTTTTAGTTCTTCTCCTGCCTTAAGTGAAAGCGAGATAATTTCTCTATTAATGTTTAATAAAAACTATGCCGGATTAACCGAAGGAGAAATGGGAACAATTTTACAAGAAGAAATGATAAATTTGATAGCTCAAGGATTGAGTATAAGATTTTTAAACCAGATAGAAGATGAAATTGCTAATTCTTTAGGGTTAGATGAGTTTAAAATTGAGACAATCTTTAAAAAAGAGCAGGATTCTGATTTAGCTTTTATTCCTGGTTTTGCTTTAGACAGTTTAATTCTTAAAGTAGGAAAGTATTTTTCAGAAAATTTTTATTTATCTTATTCTGCGCCTTTATTTGAAATGGAAATAGGTGACTTGGAATTGGAATATAAACTTAAAAATGACCTAACTTTAAGTACTCAAATAGGTTCAGTAGGTTCACAAGATAGTGCATTTGAATTAAAATTTGAATTACAATATGAATTTTAATAAAAAAAAATGGGGTCAGGTCTCAACATTTGACACTTTTTTAGAAAGACCCTAAGTATAGAAGTGTCAAATGTTGAGACCTGACCCCTAATCAAGAATCAAGGAGGAATAAAAAATGAGAAAGAATAAATGGAACAAGATACTTGTATTTGGAATTTTAACTTTGATATTTATTTTTTGTAGTTTAAGTTTAGTCCAGGCCCAGGCTAATAATCAAGGGAAGATAACTGCTATAGTAGTACAGGGGGATGAAAATATTTCCAAAGATTTAATAATTTCCCAAATTGCCTCTAACTTGGGGGACATATTTTCCAAAGAAAATGTTGAAAAAGATATGAAAGCAGTATATGATCTGGGTTATTTCAAAGATGTAAAAATAAAATTAGAATCGTTTAGAGATGGTTACAAAGTAGTCTTTGTAGTAGTGGAAAATTTACCTATTAAAGAGATTATTATTAAAGGAAATACTATAGTTTCCGAGGAAGAGATGCGGGAAGTAATGGTTTTGCAAGAAGGGCAAATTTTTTGCCAGAAGATATTAAAAAACGACCTTGATCGTATTTCTCAACTATATAAAGACCGTGGGTATCTTTTAATTAATATTAAAGATATTAATTTTGATGAAGAAGGAAAA